>JANMPF010000262.1:0-3486 GCA_031369725.1 Rhodobiaceae bacterium
GTCCTTGTGTTCGAAGGCCCGGCGCTTGAGGGCGGCCAACAGGCCATCAATGTCGGCAATCAAAATATCCGCAGCGCGCACCAGCTGGATGTTGAAGCAGGTGTCGAGCACATCGGATGATGTCATGCCCTGATGCACAAAGCGGGCTTCCGGTCCCACAATTTCCGAGAGGTGGGTGAGGAAGGCTATGACGTCATGCTTGGTTTCAGCCTCAATGGCGTCAATGCGGGCCACGTCGAAAACCGCTGCCTTGCCCTTTTCCCAAATCCTGGCAGCCGCAGCCCTTGGCACAATACCGAGCGCTGCCATGGCATCAGCCGCATGGGCTTCTATTTCAAACCAGATGCGAAAGCGGGTCTGCGGCTCCCATATCTGGGTCATTTCGGGGCGTGAATAGCGCGGGATCATGGACTACCTCTTAGTATTTCCGTCATTCCGGCGAAAGCCGGAACAAAAACTGCTTTCATGACGACTCGCTTTTAGGGAAAAGGCTGAACTTCAGCATACTTGCCCATTGACCATTTGTACCATGCATATGTGGCGTCTTTCACATCGCCCTTTGAATCAAGGCTAAGCGTACCCAATACGGTGTGGAGCGGGTTTCCGGCGCGCAACCATTGGCTGAGGGCTTTGCCATCAAAACCCTTTGTGGCAGATGCTGCTTGGGCGAAGGCCTGCACGGCGGCGTAGGCATGGAGCGTATAGCCTTCAGGATTGTAGCCGGATGCCTGGAATTCGGCGATCACCGCCTTTGCCGAATCCTGTTTCTGCGGGTCACTGGCGAAGGTCACCAAACTGCCCTCGCCCGCCGTTCCAGCGGTTGACCAAAATTGGTCAACCAAGAGCGGATCAGCACCAACAATAATGGCGTTTGATGCGAGTTCACGGAGTTGCCGGATAATGGTTCCAGCTTCACCGGCATAACCACCCACGTAAACCACCTCGGCATTGGCGCCCAGGATTTTTTGCACGAGTTCATCGTAATCATTCAGTCCTGGTTTATAGGTTTCGCGCACGGTTTGCGTAACGCCGCCAGCATTGAGTGCGGTCTTGAACATTTGGGCAAGCCCAGCGCCGACCACGGATCCATCGTCAATTACGGCAATACTTTTTCCGGCGTAGGCTTTGGCAATGGCGCGACCCGCAAAAGCTCCCTGCGCGTCGTCACGTCCGCAAATTCGGTTTACATTCCAACCACCGGTTTCAGTGAGTTTTGGGTTGGTGGACGAGGGGCTGATCATGATGATACCAGCAGCTTCGTAAATTTTAGCCGCAGCGATGGATGAGCCTGAGCAGTAATGGCCAGCTACAAGCTTCACTCCCTTGGCCACCAGTTGGCTGGCAATTTCAATGGCCAGCTTTGGATCGCAGCCATCATCTTCGGAATCGAGCACCAGCTGCTCGCCATTTACACCGCCTGCCGCGTTAATGTCGGTGATTGCCTGTTGTGCGCCGCGGCGAAGCTGCTCGCCGAGTGCTGCATATTGGCCCCTCATGGGACCGACAGTTGCAACCAGAATTTCAGCCGAGGCGGTTGTGCTGAAAATGGTCAGGGCTACTACTGCCTTTAGAATAATATTCATGGTGGCTGCGAGTATCGCCACAACGCATGCTTTTCGCAATAAAAAAACCCGTGTGAATATCTCCACACGGGTTCTTGCTAGAGAAGTTCAGGTTTATTGCAGTGATGCGTCTTCTGCATACTTGCCATCATGGAACTTGTACCAAACGTATTTGGCATCCTTGATGTCGCCCTTGGCATCCATAACGATGGTGCCAAGAACTGTGTCAACCGGGTTGCCGGCGCGGAGCCATTTGGCAATTGTCTTGTTGTCAAAGCCCTTGGTTGCGGTAGCTGCAGCGGCATATTCCTGGATCGCAGCATAGGTGTAGAGGGTGTAACCTTCTGGGTCGTAACCTGCGGCCTTGAACTTTTCCACCACAGCCTTGGCGGCTGGAATGTTGCGTGGTTCTGGGGCGAACGTGAAGATCAAACCTTCGCCAGCAGCGCCGGCAATGGTCCAGAATTCCACGTTGTTCATGGAATCGCCAGAAATGATCTGGGCCTTCAGGCCCTGCTCACCCATTTGACGGGCAATAATGCCTTCTTCTGGATGGTAGCCACCGATATAAACGGCTTCAACGCCGGCATCCTTCATCTTGGAAACCAGAGCGGTGTAGTCCTTTTCGCCTGCCGTGAATGATTCACTGAGAGCAAGCTTCACACCGGCTTTTTCCAGTCCAGCACGAGTCACATCTGCCAGGCCTTTGCCGTAAGCCGACTTGTCGTCAATGACGGCAACCTTCTTGCCGGCAAAGTTCTTTACGATAAACGCTGCCGCAACCGCACCCTGTGCATCGTCACGACCGCAAACACGGGCAACGTTCCAGCCACCAGCATCGGTGAAGGTTGGGTTGGTTGACGCCGGCGAGATTTGCAAAATGCCTTCTTCTTCATAAACCTTTGACGCAGGAATTGAAGAACCTGAGCACAGGTGACCAGCCACGAACTTTACGCCCTTGGAAGCCATTTGGTTGGCAACAGCCACGGCCTGCTTTGGATCGCATGCATCGTCACCGATTTCGAGAACGAGCTTTTCACCATTGATGCCGCCAGCTGCGTTGATGTCAGCAACTGCCATTTCAGCGCCGCGCTTGTATTGTTCGCCAAGTGCGGCAAGTGAGCCGGTGATTGGGCCAACTGTTGCAATGGTAATGTCAGCAAGCGCTGTGGAAGCGTTCAATGCCGCGGCGAAGCTCAGTGCAACGCCGGTCAGGATAATTTTCTTCATAAAGTAGTCTCCCTATTCTTTCTGAATAATTAGTCTTCGGGTTAACATAACCCTTGAGCCCATAATTGCTCAAGGGGCCATTATTGGCTAGTGAAATAACGATTTCCCCCGCCAAATTCGTGATTTATGTTTTTTGCCTCCAAGTCAGGAGGCCTGACCTTTCGTAGAGCCATGGATATTGCGTGATCATTTGGCTCACGCGCTTCAAGCGGTAACCAAGAAGTGCAAAGCCCATGAGAATGAGCGTGTGAGTGATGAAATACTTGAGCGAGAACAAATCTTGCTGAAACAATGCAAAATGCAAGAACCGCACGCCAACGCCAAGCGGGACCATGAAAATCAGGAGTTGGCTTACCTGGCGCCAATCCTTGGCAAGCGAGCGGCCAGCCATGAATGCAGCGCCACCACCCAAAATAACCGTGAGCAGTAGAAATACTCCAAAGCTGCTCTCAACAAAAAGCGACATGGTCAGTGGCCTCCTTCGAGGTAGGCTGCACGCACTTCGGGGCGCGACAAAAGCTCCTTGCCGGTTCCGGAAATTGTGATGGCACCATTCACCATGACATAGGCGCGGTGTGCCAATTTCAGGGCGTGGAAAGCGTTTTGTTCAACCAGAAAAACCGTGAGGCCTTCGTTCTCATTCAATTCCTTGATGGCGCTGAATATGAGTTTTACAATGAGTGGCGCCAAACCA
>JANMPF010000030.1:0-8270 GCA_031369725.1 Rhodobiaceae bacterium
ACGCTTTACAAGGGTCATAGGGTGAAATCCATTGACCGTGCCGCCAAGACAGTTACCTCTGAATCCGGAATCGTTCAGCCCTATGACAAGCTGGTGATCGCCACTGGCTCAGTTCCCTTCATCATCCCGGTTCCTGGCCACACACTGGCTGGCGTGCTTTCCTACCGCGACCTTGATGATGTGAATGCCATGATGATCGCCGCCAAATCCCGCGGCAATGCCGTGGTGATTGGTGGTGGTCTGCTGGGACTTGAAGCAGCGGCCGGTCTGGCCGAACAGGGCATGAAGGTTACGGTTATTCACATCATGCCAACCCTCATGGAGCGGCAACTCGATCCCGCCGCGGGACACTTGCTGAAAAAAGCTGTGGAGGAACGCGGCATCACGGTGCTGAATGGTGCCAACACCAAGTCAATCTTGGGTGGGATGCGCGTTGAATCCGTCGAGCTTGCGGATGGCAAGCTTATTCCAGCAGATATTGTTGTCATGGCGGTTGGCATTCGACCCAATGTCGCTCTGGCGAAGGAAGCCGGCCTCACTGTCAATCGCGGCATTGTGGTTGATGACCAGATGCGCACTTCTGATCCCGATGTATTTGCCCTTGGTGAGTGCGGCGAGCATCGCGGCACCGTTTATGGCCTTGTGGCACCGCTTTATGAGATGGCGGGCATACTTGCCAGAACGCTGGTTGATGAGCCAGCCGCCTACGCAGGCTCTGTAACCGCAACCAAGCTCAAGGTCACCGGCATCAATCTTTTTTCGGCAGGCGACTTTGCCGAAGGCGACGACCGCCAGGAAATAGTGCTGCGCGATGCCCAACAAGGCATCTACAAGCGACTTGTATTGCGGGACAACCGCATTGTGGGTGCTGTCCTCTACGGTGAAACTTCCGATGGTGCATGGTTCTTCGACATGCTGAAGCGTGGCGTGGACATTTCGGAAATGCGCGACACATTGATTTTCGGCCAGTCGTACCAGGGAGGACCCCCCCTGGACCCCACGGCGGCCGTTGCAGCCATGCCGGATGATGCGGTAATCGGCGGCTGCAACGGCGTATGCAAGGGTAAAATTACCGGGGCAATTGAAAACTTTGCGCTGAAAAGCGTCGATGACGTGCGGTCCCACACCAAGGCTTCGGCCTCCTGTGGTTCCTGCACAGGCCTCGTTGAGCAAATTCTTAAAATGAAGCTGGGGGATACCTATAATCCCTCGGCCATTCAACCCATGTGTGGCTGCACCGATTTGGGCCATGATGACGTGCGTCGCCTCATCATTGCAAAACCACTCAAGTCAATTCCAGCATTGCAACAGGAGTTGAACTGGAAATCTGGCAACGGCTGCGCCAAGTGCAGGCCCGCCCTGAACTATTACATGTTGGCCACATGGCCCGGTGATTATGTTGACGACAACCAATCGCGCTTCATCAATGAGCGGGTGCATGCCAATATACAGAAGGATGGTACCTACTCGGTGATTCCGCGCATGTGGGGTGGCGTCACCTCCGCCGATGAGTTGCGCGCCATTGCCGATGTGGTGGACAAATTTTCCATTCCCACGGTGAAATGCACAGGCGGCCAGCGCATTGATTTGCTTGGTGTAAAGAAGGAGGATTTGCCAGCTGTATGGTCTGACCTCAATGCGGCCGGCATGGTTTCAGGCCATGCCTATGGCAAGGCGTTACGCACGGTAAAAACCTGCGTGGGCACGGACTGGTGCAGGTTCGGAACGCAGGATTCAACTGGCCTTGGAATCAAGTTGGAAAAATTCCTGTGGGGCTCGTGGACACCGGCCAAGGTAAAAATGGCGGTATCAGGCTGCCCACGCAATTGCTCGGAGGCCACATGCAAGGATGTGGGGGTAATCTGCGTGGAGTCCGGTTACGAAATCCATTTTGCCGGTGCTGCAGGTCTTGACATCAAGGCGACAGAAGTTCTCGGCCACGTCAAAACCGAGGAAGAGGTCATTGAGGTGATCACTGCCCTGGTGCAGCTCTACCGTGAACAGGGCCGTTACCTTGAACGTATTTACAAGTGGGCAAAGCGCGTGGGTTCTACCTCTATCAAGGCTGCCGTTCTCGAAAATGCCGAAAGGCGCAAGGCACTTTACGACCGCTTCGTCTTCTCCCAGACATTTTCCCAGTCAGATCCGTGGGCGCAACGCACACGGGGGTTTGCAGCCCACGAGTTTAGGCCCATGGCCGACCTTTCCTATAGGCAGGCCGCAGAATGAGTGAGAAATGGATTGAGATTGGCAAGTTGGTAGATATTCCAGTTCTGGGATCGCGAATCGTGAAAACTGCGGGTGGTGACGTGGCCGTTTTCCGCACTGCCGATGACAGCATATTTGCCTTGCATGACAAATGCCCCCATAAGGGCGGCCCCCTCAGTCAAGGTATCGTGCACGGCACGTCCGTCACATGCCCTTTGCACAATTGGGTTGTCGGTCTGGATACAGGCAAAGCCAAGGGCACCGACACGGGATGCACCAATCGCTTCGCCATCAAGGTGTTGGACGGCCGCGTGTTTCTCGATGTGAAAAACAGTCTCCTGCAGGTTGCCTGATGAGGGAGTGCAAAACCACCTGTCCCTATTGCGGCGTGGGCTGTGGGGTTATTGCCAGCCGCAGTGATGAAGGTGAGATCAGCGTGCGTGGCGATCCAGATCACCCCGCCAATTTCGGCAAGCTGTGTTCAAAGGGTTTGGCCCTCGCCGAAACGCTCTCGCTTGACGACCGTTTGCTGTTCCCGGAAATTGCAGGCACCCGCACAAGCTGGCCTGTTGCCATTGACCATGTTGCCACGCGCTTCAAGGAAACCATTGCGCAACATGGCCCTAACTCCGTTGCATTTTATGTCTCTGGCCAGTTGCTCACGGAAGATTACTACGTTGCCAACAAGCTGATGAAGGGCTTCATTGGCTCCGGCAACATTGATACCAATAGCCGCCTCTGCATGGCATCCTCCGTTGCAGGCCACAGGCGCGCCTTTGGCGCAGATGTGGTTCCCGGCAATTACGAGGATCTGGATGACGCTGATCTCGTGGTGCTCACGGGTTCAAACTTGGCATGGTGCCACCCTGTACTTTTCCAGCGCCTAATGGTGGCAAGGGAAAGGCGTGGCACAAGGATTGTGGTGATCGATCCCCGCAAAACGGCTACTGCCGAATTTGCCGACCTCCATCTTGGCATTAGGCCCGGCTCTGATGTTGCCCTTTTTAATGGGCTCCTCGCCTACCTTCATGCTCATGGCAAGACTGATCCACTCTATATTTTCAAACACACGCATGGCCTCGCACAAGCCCTGATGGCAGCACGCGGGCTTGATGTGGCCAAAGCAACTGGCGTTTCCCAACACCTGCTCGAGCAGTTCTACAAGCTGTTTGCCAGCACCGAGCGCACTCTCACCATTTGGTCGCAAGGCGTCAACCAATCCAGTGCAGGCACCGACAAGGTGAATGCCATCATCAATTGTCATTTGATTACCGGGCGCGTTGGCAAGTCGGGTTCAGGGCCATTCTCCATAACCGGCCAGCCCAACGCCATGGGCGGGCGCGAAGTGGGAGGCCTTGCCAACACGCTGGCGGCCCACATGGACATGGAGGACCCCCAACACCGCGACATCGTTCAGCGTTTCTGGAAGAGCCCCACCATTGCCAAATCGGCGGGCCTCAAGGCTGTTGATATGTTCGAAGCCGTCAGGAATGGTCGCATCAGGGCCATTTGGATCATGGCGACCAATCCGGTAGTCAGCATGCCGGACGCCAATCTGGTGCGCGATGCCCTGCGGGCGTGTCCTCTTGTGGTGGTCAGCGAAGCAGTGCGAAATTCCGATACCGCAACGCTCGCCCATGTCCTGTTGCCCGCCGCAACATGGGGCGAGAAGCAAGGCAGTGTCACCAATTCCGAACGCCGCATTTCACGCCAGCGCTCATTCTTGCCTTTGCCCGGCCAGGCACGGGCCGACTGGAAAATTATCTGCGACGTTGCCAAGGCTATGGGTTTCAATGGTTTTGGATTTCAGTCGACCGCCGAAATTTTCCGTGAGCATGCGGGCCTGAGCGCCTTTGAGAATTCTGGTACGCGCGCTTTTGATATTGGTGCGTGCAGTGAAATGGAAGACAGCGATTATGAGGAGCTGGAGCCATTTCAATGGCCGAAAACCAAGCACGCGGCCAGCAGCCCCCGTCTGTTTGCCGATGGCAGGTTTTTTACGCCGTCGGGCCGCGCCAATTTCATTGCCACAACGTTCAACGCCACCGCCCACCTGAATCCGCTGGTGTTCAATACAGGTCGAATTCGCGACCAATGGCACACCATGACCCGCACTGGAAAATCGGCGCGGCTGGCGGCCCATTGTGGCGAACCTTTTGTGCAGATCCACCCCATCGACGCGAAGGTCTGCGGCATCACGCCGGCCTCCTTGGTGCGTATTGCGTCTGCTCGGGCTGACGTTGTGTTGCGCGCCCTTGTAACAGAAGCCCAGCAGCCTGGAAGCGTGTTTGCGCCAATTCACTGGAGCGACATGAACGCCAGCAAAGCCCGCATTAACGCCCTCATCGCACCGAACCCGGATCCTGTTTCCGGCCAACCTGACCTAAAATTTTCATGCGTCAAGGTTTCACCCTTTGCCGCCCGATGGTTTGGTTATGCCGTGACTTGCAATAGCATCTTGACCCCACCCGCAGACTATTGGGCCAGAGTCCGCATTCCAAATGGTTTTGGCGTAGAGCTTGCAGGTGAGTTCGCCCCCAACAACTGGCGTTACTTTGCTGAAGCCCTGCTCGGAGGGCATGAACTTGCAACCTATGAAGATATGCAATCCAACCGCTTTCGCTATGCCGCCTTCAACAAAGGCGTACTGACAGGTGCCTTGTTCATAGCCCCCGGACCGGTGGGCCTTTCCCGCCAATGGCTGGGTGCGCAATTGGGACAACGCTTTTCCGCGAATGAGGCCTTGCAGATACTTGCGGGCCGCAGTGGTGGTGTTCCCGACTGCGGCAGTATCATATGCTCTTGTAACAATGTTGGCAGAAATTCGATACTGTCAGCTATTGACAATGGTGCGGTAACCCTCACGCAAATTGGAAATATAACCACGGCCGGCACGGGTTGCGGTTCATGTCGGGCAGAGTTACAGGGGATGATCCATGGCAAATGCCTGCAAGCAGCAGAATAACGTTTCAGAGGCTGGCATTGGCAAATTATCGCTTCTGCCGCTATTTCTCGACCTCAAAGGCAAGAGAGTTATTGTCATCGGCGCGTCGCAGGGAGCGAAATGGAAGGCGGAACTCTTGGCTGCTGCTGGGGCCCAAGTTGAACATTGCGATACTGCCCCGACCCCTGGTTCTGCACTGCTTGAATACCTTGGCGATGCCGCATTTGCCATCGCGGATATTGCTGATGATGACGAGGCAAGGAATTTTGCGTTGACCGCAAAAAGTGCGGGAGTGGCCTATAACATCGTGGACAAACCTGAACTATGTCAATTTCAATTCGGCGCGATCGTCAATCATTCACCCGTTATTGTCAGCATTTCAACGGATGGTGCGGCACCAGTGTTGGCACAAAGTATCCGCAAGAGAATTGAGGAAGTCCTGCCCGAGAACCTGGGCGCGTGGGGTGCCCTGGCCAAACGCTTAAGGGACAAGATCGCGACGGGTGTCCCTGACCACTATCAGCGCCGCGAGGTATGGCGGCGTTTGTCCGAAATGGCCTTGAACGGTCTTGCCTGCCCTGCCACTGATGATAAGTCCTTTGTGTCCGCATTGGTCAAGCCACAATGCCAAGGGGCCGAGCCAGTCGTTTTGGATATTCCTCCAGAGAGAGACCAGATGACGTTGAGGAATTGCCGGATATTGATGGGTGCGGATGTTGTACACGATTATTCAGGCCGGAGTTTTGTCAAATCTTTCATGCGCCGGGAGGGTAAATATGTGGGACATGGTGAAGTGCCGGAAGCTGATAAGATGGGTGCAATCGCATCACGAAACAGGGAAAGTGCGCTTGCCACGGTGATTTGCATTGAACAAGGAAGGGTGACGGCAGTTCGTTAGAATCCAACGCATCAGATTTGTGCGGCACCCGTCACGACTGGATCTCCAGAATCGCCCTGCTTTGCCGCTTTGATTGTATTTAACGGAAGTGCTGAGACAACACTTGCTGGACTTTGCATCTGTACATGATCAGCGTCAGTTGACCAGGCAACGCTAATTACCCGCGCATCTTTGGAAAACGAGGAAATTCGCCGCAAAAGGTAGCTGTACTTCGCCTCGCTAGGTGATGTTAGATAGCACAAATAGAGAGATTCAAGTTTCGACATGTCAATTTTCGGAAACCTGCCGGGTGCTATTGCATCTTGCGGGAGCATTTGATGGGGCACGTTTTTTGTTTTCAGCAATGCTGAAAATGCCAATGTTGCTGCAAAGTTAAGAGGCCCATGGGCGGATACCAAAAGCACTGTTGGAGGGTTGTCGCCATTGTCGTCATCATTCACCACCACCTCATCAAGCACCTCGGAAAATGTATGGGCAATAGCGGTCTGACGTACGACGGAAAGTACACCGCGCAACTGATCGTTATTGGCAAGCATCAAGCCTGGAACTGCCACTTTGTTGAGAAACTCGTCGAAGCGCTCCACTCTGACATACTCGTCAGCAAGTTCTGCCGCTTCCACTGGATCGGACGCCAACAATCGTTGGTAGAAGGCGTGGTCGGATTTGAGCACTGGCTCACTGCCCAATAAAACCTCGAAGAAATCCAAAGATTCGATGTTGCGTCCAATCACCAGAAGGCCAATCGTCATGGGTGTAGCGAGAATCAACCCTATGGGGCCCCAAAGTGCTGCCCAGAATGCCGCCGAAGCAACAATGGCAACGGGAGACAATCCGGTCATTTTGCCAAAGAAAAGTGGCTCCAGCACTTGGCCAACAATGATCTCAGCCACCACCACAATTCCGGCAGTCATAACGGCCAAAGACCAGCCATCGCCGATGGCAACAGCAATGATGATGGGAAAAACGGAAGACATAAGTGTTCCTACATATGGAACGAAACGTAAAATGGCCGTAAGTACCCCCCACAGGATGGCTCCCGGGATGCCGATTATCGACAATGCAATCGCGATGAAAGCCCCGGTCAGGCTATTGATGAGAATTTGGGCAGTAAACAACAGGCTCAGGCGTTTTCCGGCATCATCAAGTGCGAGAGTCGTTCGATTTAAGTCACCCGTTCCCGCCAACCGAATTAACCTGTTTCGCAAATCTTCTTTGTTGAACAGTATGAGCACCACCATCAAGACGACGATTCCAAGTTGCGTCATCGGATGTATCAATAGAGCCACCACGGATATCACCGGATCAAGCGGGCCAAAACTCGTTTCACGAACTTCCACGGGAATTGGCCTTACGGAAGGTAGACTTGATTGAGGCAATTGCTGAGGTTGTTGGAGTTCCGTCTGCAGGTCTTTCAGGACATTAGCCGCCTTTTCAATCGTGTCTCCGCCCGACGTTGCAAATTTTAAAGTACGCGCCTTTTCTCGCAGATTGGTTTCATATTGTGGCAGGTCACCAGCAAGATTGGTTAAAGTTGTTGTTACGACCGCAGCAACGGCAAACAGAACTGTAAACGCAAAGCAAACCACCACAATAATGGCAATGGTTTTCGGAATTCTGATTTTCTGGAGCATTTTCACCAGTGGCGTGAGAAGCAGTGACAGCAAAACGGCCAATACCGCTGGAATTAGAATTTGCTGCCCGAAAAAGAGAATTGCGCAAATTGCCAAGAAAATGACCAAGCCATTTACCAGGTTCTGGTTTCCCGGTTGCCCGAATGCAGTCTCCCCAAAAATTTTTGCGGGCAATGGTCGCATAGCTGTTTTTCCCGCGAAATTCTCGGTATGGCTTCGGTTTGGCAAACGTTAAACGGCCCAGGGGAAAATTAGTTCCATTGCCGATGTGACCTCGGGTGTTGGTAATGTTGAAACGTCAGACAATTTCCCGTTCGACATCGAAACGAGCTGTGAATCCCGGCAACCCCCTCGTCAACAAGGCCAGAGGGAAAGACAAGTCTCAATCGGGCAATTACTTACCTCAATAAGATTATGCACTCCGACAGGTAAACCTTCCAACGGGCAAATTTGTTGGGAGGTCATGGGTTTTATTCTGGCCTCATTTTCGACATCTTGAAGCACGATTAGTGACGCGAAGTTTGAATGGGAGAATCACATGTATCTGGAACAGTCGATCAGCAAATTTGTCAAAACCACTGCGATACTG
>JANMPF010000096.1:0-1994 GCA_031369725.1 Rhodobiaceae bacterium
CATGGTTTTGGCCATCACCAGTCACCTGCCGCATCTCATAGCCTATAATATTGTCGGCACTGCCGCTGATCTTGAGGATGTTACCGATTCAGAAGTAATCAAGTATTCTGCCAGCGGTTTTCGAGACTTCACGCGTATTGCCGCATCTGATCCCACCATGTGGCGCGATGTGTTTTTAAACAACCGCGAAGCCGTGCTGGAAATGCTTGGGCGGTTTTCGGAAGACTTATCGGTGTTGCAACGCGCCATTCGCTTTGGTGATGGAGAGGCACTTTTCAATCTCTTCACGCGAGCACGCGGTGTTCGTCGCAGGATTATTGAGGCGGGCCAGGAAACGGCTGCACCAAACTTCGGACGCGATCCAACGCACCGTCAATAGAGGGGTCGGAGGTCCGTAAGTTTGAACTGACCCCAAAAGATGGCACCATCCCGGCCGACAAAGTCAGCTTTCTGCGTAGACGACTTTGCGCTATTGCCGTGCATAGCAAGAAGGCTTTTAATCGCTCCTTGATCCTTGTCGTTCATCTCAAGGAGCGGTGAAATCAATCTGAGCAATCCATCAATGTCGTTGGTCTGGGTTGACAGCTTACCTGCCAGAAGATGATTTGCATCGAGATTGACTTTCCCCGCCCCGTCAAATTTCACGCTGCCAGAAGAAATGTTGAACGCGGTGATATCGAGCGAGGCCCTGTCGCTGGCCTGTGCAAGAAATTCTGCATGATCGATGGAGACATGGGAATTGTTGCGGCCCCGCACTTCGAGCCCATCGGCGTTTCCCGCAAAATCAATCCTGCCATTATGTTTCCGGGTAAATAGCTTGAGTGAAGCGCTGGAAAAAAGTTCCGGCACGATTACGTGAGCAACATCTGAGCTCACATCCCAGTCTCCCTCTCCATGCAGCATCAATGAAATGAGAACGTCATCATGGGTGGCGGCCGCAACGGGAAGGCCATCTTTCGCAACATAGGTTGGACCGTTGACGAGGAAAAGAATATGAAAGGGATTATAGGCTTGCGCTACTGCCAACACCCTGGCAGTTTTCAATGTGGCGTTGGCGTAGTTTATCGTCACGCCCTCGCACTGAAATTCAAATCGGAAGGGAAAACCACGCCATGACTCATGGCCGCACGTGAACTGAAACCCTTGGGCGGCCAATTCCTTTCGCTGGATTGCGGCGATTTCCTGGGCTTTGGTGAATGCAAAGTACCAATAACAGCTCCAAATCATGGAGATCAGCAGCATGCCGGCGAGTGGGTAGAACATGTGCCATGGGCGTTTGGTTGTGGTCGTCATATGATGAGCTGATTCTGTTTGAATTGAGGAAGAATGCCAAGCATGCAACAGCGATGGATATTTGGCTATGGTTCCTTGATGTGGAAGCCGGGATTCGAATTTGTGTTACAAGCCCATGCGCGCATCCGGGGCTATCATCGCAGTCTTTGCATTTATTCATTCCACCATCGCGGTACGGAGCAGAAGCCGGGGCTGGTTCTTGGCCTTGATCGTGGCGGTTCCTGTGTTGGCGTTGCGTTTCAGATTGAACCTGCAAAATGGGATGCAACTGTGGGGTATTTGCGTGAGCGTGAACAGGTGAGCATGGTTTATGTGGAAACCACGCAAACTATCGAACTGCTGGACACGCACCGGAATGTGGAAGCTTTGGTCTATGTCGCAGATCGTGGGCATTCCCAATATGCGGGAAAGCTTGGCCATGACGATCTGTTGAGGCATGTCATCCAAGGTGAAGGGCAAATGGGCCGCTGCACCGACTATGTGATGAACACCCTTTCCCATCTCAAAGAGATGAATATCAGGGACAAAACGCTGGAAGCAATTGGCAAGGAGTTAAGCGACTAACTGCTCTTGCTCGCTGAATCCTGCCTGAGCCGACCCAGAGGACTTCCCCTCAAAAGCCGCTTTCAAGTCGCTGAGAACGGTATTTGCCGCCACATCGTCGCGGGCTAACAAATGCACATGAATTTCATCGGCAGCGA
>JANMPF010000099.1:0-3021 GCA_031369725.1 Rhodobiaceae bacterium
CTTCGACAAAGCCAAAACCTGCCGAAATCACGCCAATTGAGCCAACAATTGAGCTTTCATCGGCATAGATTTCATCGCCAGCACAGGCCAGCCAATAGCCACCGGAGGCTGCCACGTCCTCACAGAACACGAAGACCGGAATTTTGAATTCTTCGGCAAGGCTGCGAATGCGGGCGTGGATAAGGGCAGATTGAACCGGTGAGCCACCGGGCGAATTTATGGAGAGTGCCACGGCCTTGATGTTTTTAATGAAGGCCTTTTCCAGCAAGGGTTCCAAATCCTTTGCGGTGAGGGTTGAACGCAAGGGCTGCGACATGCCGATAGCACCATGCAGGCGCACAACATTGATGCGGGGTTGAGACTTGCGGAAACGGGCGGGGATCAAGCGTGAGAGAAATGATGCTTTGGCCATGGACCTGAAATAGGAAGTTTAGACCCTTGATGCAAGCCTAGCGCAAGCGCCAGGTTGAACCGTCGCGCAAAACGGCTTCAGCGTCGGGGGTGAATTGCGAATTTTCCGTGTGAAGGATAAGGCCGGGCAACAGCTGCATGGGGGCCTTTGAACCTTTTACACCCTGCACGACAACGCGCGAGGCAGCGGTTCCCTGGCGGGCATAGAGAGGGGCAATGCGAATATCGCCAAAGCGCTCGTCCATGGCGCCCAAAATCTTGCCAAGGGTTTCAGCACGATGAACGATTGTCACGGTTCCGCGAACCGCAACCATGACATGCATCACCTTGATCCACAGTTCCAAATCATCGGGGCCAAAGGCATGGGCCTGGGCTTTGAGAATATTGGGGGATGCGGTTGACTTTGCCTCTTCAAAATAGGGTGGATTGGCCAAGGCATGGTTGAAGGAGCCATGCAGGGGCATTCCAGACAGGTCTTTGCGCAAGGCATCCTTGACATCGGCATGGATAACCCGAACGCTATGGCCAAAGCCGTTGCGCCTGGCATTTTCTTCACACAACAAGGTATAGCGGGCAGCGATTTCAACGCCAGTCACGTGAATGGTGGGATTTCGCGCTATGGCGCACAGGGCTGCAACGCCGGTTCCAATACCAGCCTCAAAGACCGATTCACCAGCGGCACAGGGAATGGCCGCAGCCAGAAAAACCGCGTCAATACCGGCACGATAGCCCTTTTCAGGCTGCAAAATGCGCAAGCGACCGCCAAGAAATGCATCCTCGGTCAACGAGCCTGGCACAACTGCAGGTGCCATGGGTGGAGGCGTCATTGGGGCCGGGCCGACTTGGGCACTCATTTGCATTTCCAGATTATTATGCGCTAGTGGTTAGCGAAAAGTTACCAATCAACTTCTGGGCGTATTTAATATTTTGTTCATCTACAACGACACGGCGCGGAATGGCGCTGATCGACCCTTCAACGGCACTGGCATATTCGTCAAGCACCAAATGCTCGATACCTGCCTCACCCAGGGTGTGCAGAACAAAGGTCAGGTAAACCAGGTCATTGGTGCGCAACAATTCTACCATTTCGAACGGTGTAACCACAAATTGAGCTCGCGGCAACGGGTCACGCTTGCTGTGGGTTACCATTGTCCCCTATCTTGGTCAGAGAATTTGGACAAAGGAAAGCAAACTCATGGGCGTGGTAATCCGCTTCGGCGCCAGTGACGATGTGCCTGCTCCCAGCCTTGATGCACTTCTCGGTCTGGTGGCCTCCGACATGGACAGGGTAAACGATGGCATTCTGGCGCGGGCCCAAAGCCATGTTGAGCTTATCCCTGAAATTGCCGGCCATCTGATCAATTCGGGTGGCAAGCGCATTCGCCCCATGCTGACACTGGCTGCGGCGCGCATGTGTGGCTATGTGGGCGAGCACCACATCAAATTGGCAACGGCGGTTGAATTCATGCACACGGCAACGCTGCTGCATGATGACGTGGTGG
The DNA here is from genome assembly GCA_031369725.1 of Rhodobiaceae bacterium. Lineage (GTDB taxonomy): Bacteria > Pseudomonadota > Alphaproteobacteria > Rhizobiales > Aestuariivirgaceae > Aestuariivirga. Next base: position 1,914 of record JANMPF010000099.1, read on the forward strand.
ATGAAAGCGACTTGCGGCGCGGCAAGCAGGCAGCCCGGGTGATCTGGGGCAACCAGGCCAGCGTGCTGGTGGGTGATTACCTTCTGGGGCAAGCCTTCAAGATGATGGTGGAGACAGGATCGCTGGATTGCCTTCGCATCCTGTCGAATGCCGCAGCAGTCATTGCGGAAGGGGAAGTCTTGCAGCTTTCGATTTCGCAAGACACATCAACAACGGAGGATGCCTACCTGCAGGTGATTGGTGCCAAAACTGCCGCCCTGTTTTCAGCGGCAGCGGAAGTTGGCGGGGTGATTGCCAATCGCCCGCGCGATGAACAGGCCGCCCTGTTGTCCTATGGCCGCAATCTTGGCATTGTTTTCCAGCTGGTTGATGATGCGCTGGACTATTCGGGCAAGCAGGCAAATCTTGGCAAAAGTGTTGGTGATGATTTCCGCGAACGGAAAATTACATTGCCTGTGGTTTTGTCATTCCGCCGCGGCTCGAAAGAAGAGCGGAATTTCTGGAGGCGCACATTGGAAGAAGGCAACCAGGTTGACGATGACCTGATCCATGCGCAAAAACTCATGGAAAAGCATGGGGCGCTGGCCGACACCATCGAGCGGGCCAATCATTACGGCGACATTGCGCGCGATGCGCTGGCGATATTTCCGGACAATGAATGGAAACTGGCGTTGCTGGAAGCGGTGGATTTCTGCGTAACGCGGGCTTATTGAAAATCAGCCAAGCGTGGTCGCTACCACCCACCAGTTCGGGTGTTGGTTTTTTATTGAAACCGCGGCCACTTCGGCGTCGCGCATGCTTTCACACACTCCAAAACATGTGGCTCCGGAGCCTGACATGCCGGCATTCAAAATGTTTGGCCGGGATTTTATCGCTGCGATCACGGTTGCGATTTGGGGAACACATTTTATGGCAGCGCAGGAGAGATCATTGCGCCATGAACTGAAATTTTCAATGGGTTTGCCGAAATTCTGACCAGGTTCGAGGCCCAGCACCTCAAACACTTGGGCTGTGGGTGATGGCAGAAGCGGATTGACCAGAATAGCGGCTTTTGGGAGCTTCAGGACAAGGGGTGTCAGGATTTCGCCGATGCCTTGCATGCGCGAGG
>JANMPF010000101.1:0-3817 GCA_031369725.1 Rhodobiaceae bacterium
CGACGTTTGAGTGAATCGATGAATGATGAGAACATTATTTCCTCCTGGATTATTGATTGCTTGCCAAAAAAATGAACCAATTCTAAACTTGAGTCAATTCAATTTCGGAGAACCCCAGGTTATCATGACAAATTTGCGTGCCAAACATAAGCAAGACCGCAATTTGCGCATTGTTGAAGCTGCTGCTGAATTGTTCCGCAGAGTTGGATATGAAGGTGCGCGAATTGAGGAAATCGCCGGCATGGCTGAGGTTTCAGTTGGAACAATCTACAACTACTTCCAAAACAAGGGAGAAGTCCTTGTCGCCATAGTTTCGATGGAAGTCCATGAAGTGCTTGCTGCGGGGCTTAGGATTATCGCCAAACCGCCCAAAAATGTTGGAAAAGCCATTGATGCATTGATTGCCACCTATATCGAGCACTCACTGGTTTATTTGAGTAAGGAAATGTGGCGGCAGGCAATGGCAACCTCCACACAACAGCCAGATAGCCCCTTTGGCAAGGCATACTCGGCACTGGACCGCGAATTGGCAAACCAAACCTGCAGTCTCATCATGAAACTGCAACAGCAAGGGTCAGCGCGCGGCGAGATTGATGCCCGCAGTGTAGGCGAGCTGCTGTTTAACAACATGAACATGATGTTCATTGAGTTCATCAAACGTGAGGACATGACGATCAAGGAATTGCTTACGGCAATTCATCGCCAGAACCGGACGCTGACACTCGCCATTGCGAAATGATGCCAACGGCGGCAATGGCCCGTGGCAAGTCCCTCGAAATCTGGTTCCAGGATGAAGCAAGGATCGGCCACCCTGACGCGTATTTGGGCGAAACGCGGAACCCGGCCGCGTGCTCCGCATGATCAGCGCTACAACGGGGCCTATCTCTTCGCTGCCGCCTGCCCAAGCGGGGCGGCAAGCGCTGCAATCGTCGTGCCCGAAGCCAATTCCGGCATGATGAACCTGCATCTGGACGCTATCAGCAAGGCCATTGCCCCCGGTGCCCATGCCGCTGTTCTCCTTAATGGTGCGGGCCACCACCGGAGCCGGCACTTTCGCGTGCCCGGCATATCACCCTCATCCCGCTGCCGCGCGATGCGCCGGAACTCAATAGTGCCGAAAACATCTGGGAGTATCTGCGCAAAAACAAGCTCGCAAACACTGTCTTCGACAGCTACGGCGACATCGTCGATAAAGCTTGCCAAGCCTGGCTCTTCTTCGTCGACGACAAAACATCCGTCACAGCAATTACAACACGAGACTGGGCAACGGTCACTTGATCAGGCCGCTGGTATTAGACAAAAACAAAAATATCTGAATTTTGCAATGTGGCTAACTGTGTGTGGTGGAATATGACCGTTTCACCCTGGGCAGAAAATACGACATCGTCTCCGGCCTGTGACATCAGGGAGTTGACCTGCGACAGATTTGAAAAACCAAAATTAGCGAATTTCAAGTGGTCAAAAGCATCAAAACCGTAGACTTGGTCAACCCCTGTCATATGAGCGTCAAATATAAACGTATCGCCACCCAATCCGCCAAACAAGACGTCGTTGCTGGACCCGCCATCCAGGCTGTCCGCGCAAGTAGCGGCCATGTTATTGTTAATGAAGGAATGTAAGCTTGCAAAAGTATTGTTCACATGTTCTGGAGATTCAGAAAAACCAAGCAAAACTGATACACGTGTTGCCCCATTGTTGAGCAGCGAAAGCCAGTGGGCCAGACGCCAGATCCTCCATTCAATCAGGCCGCCAAGAGTCCATATTTATCTGACGACGGACAAATGCCGTACGATAAATCGGGGGTATCAAGTCGTCATGTTCAGAAAAAATAGGCTACATCATGCAATCAGTAATATCAATGAGCACTTGACAAGTGCCTAATAGGCCTATGTATTGGTAAACGAGTTTACTAAAGGCTTTTCGTAAACCGGTTTACCAATTATCTTTTAAAGTTGGACACAAGGAAAATGGCAGGGCCGACGAAACCAAAGCGGGCTACGGTTCGGAATGTCGCTGAGGAGGCGGCCGTTTCGATCGCCACGGTTTCACGTTGGTTGAATGGTTCCATCAAGCTTCCCGCAGGCACTGCTGAGCGTATCCGGCGCTCCATTGACAAGTTACGCTATGAACCCAATTTGCATGCCAGACGCCTAAGCCTTGGCAAGACAGATACATTGGCACTCGTTGTGCCCGATATCGCCGATCCTTTCTTTGCGACCTTGGCAGGTTCGGTTGAAGCGGCGGCGGAGTCTTTTGGTTTTGGTCTTGTGCTTTGCGCTACATTAAACCGCCCAGCCCGCGAGGTGGATTATATCGGGCGGGTTTACCGCAACCACGTCGATGGCCTACTGTTTGCAACCAATCATCCAGATGACGGAACACTTCTATCAGCGATTGAAGGGCAGTCGGGTGTTGTTCTCCTTGACGAAGATGTGTCTGGCGTGAATGCGCCCAAGGTCTTTTGCGACAATCGGGGGGGTGGCCGCCAGGCAACCGAATATCTCGTAGCTGCAGGCCACCGCCGCATCGGTTTCATCGGTGGCGTTGAAGGTGTCATGAGTGCTGTTGAAAGGTCTGAGGGTTATGCCGAAGCGTTGAACGCCGCCAATATCCCAATCGATCCTGGTCTCATTGATTTCGGCGGCTACACTGCAGAACAGGGCCGCTCGGCAACACGCAAGCTGCTTGAACGTGCTGAACCTCCAACGGCGATTTTTGCGTCAAGCGATCAGATCGCAATTGGTGCGCTCGATGTCCTGCGCGATGCCGGAATTTCCGTGCCAGGAGAAATTTCGATGGTTGCCTACGATGATGTTGCGCCGTTCAATTTTTTTTCGCCAGCACTCACTGCAGTGCGCCAGCCGGTTGCCGACATGGGCCGGCGCGGCGTTGAAAGACTGGTCAGTCAAATCACTGATCCGGCGTTTGAAATGACCGTAGAACGCCTTCCAGTTCAACTTATGCAGAGGGGGTCGGTGGCACCTCCTGCAAATGTCTACAGGTTTGGCCGCCTAATCAAAACATGGAGGAATAGACGATGATCAACCGCAGAATATTACTGGCAACCGTGGGTGCACTCACCCTCAGTATGTCGGCAGTTATGGCACTCGCACAGGAAAAGCCAACCTTTGCTCTCATCCAGATTAATCAGCAGGCATTGTTCTTTACACAGATGAACGAGGGTGCGCAAAAGGCAGCGGACGCTGCCGGGGCAAATCTCGTGATCTTCAACGCCAACAACGATCCCGCAGCACAGAACAATGCCATTGAAACCTATATTCAGCAGAAGGTGAACGGCCTCATCGTTGTTGCCATCGACACCAATGGCATCATGCCGGCCGTCAAGGCGGCGGACGCTGCCGGTATCCCAGTGGTTGCGATTGATGCAATCCTGCCGGCTGGCCCACAGAAAGCACAGATCGGAGTTGACAATGAGGGCGCAGGCAAGCTCATTGGCGAACACTTCGTCAAATACGTAAATGACCAGATGGGTGGAAAGGCAAAGCTCGGCATCGTGGGTGCGCTCAATTCTACTATCCAGAACGTTCGCCAGAAGGGCTTTGAGGCTGTTGTGAAAACAGCTTCCGGTGTCACGATGGCAGGCGTGGTAGATGGCCGCAACACGCAGGACGCCGCGCTTGCCGCAGCGGAAAACCTGATCACGGCAAACCCCGATCTTTCGGCCATCTATGCAACGGGTGAACCGGCCCTTCTCGGTGCGGTTGCAGCTGTTGAAAGCCAGGGCAAACAGGGTCAGATCAAGGTCGTCGGCTGGGATCTCACAGCCTCCGCCATAAAGGGTATCGATGCGGGCTAT
>JANMPF010000179.1:0-2861 GCA_031369725.1 Rhodobiaceae bacterium
ATTTTGCCCGGCAGATTGGTGGCGCGGCATATCTCGTATATCTTGCCTCGATGATATTGGGGAATCTGGTGATGAAAAAATTATTGAGTTCTGCGGTTGTGGTCATGGCTCTTTCGGCAGGTGCTGCCGCCGCTGCCGATGTGATGTCCGACCCGGTTTATGATTGGACCGGCTTCTATTCCGGCATTCACGCCGACTACGCGTCCGTGGACGGAACTTATTCCGTGCCGGGACCGGTGGATTTTGACATTAAAGACAACGGTGCAAGGTTTGGCACCCTTGGTGGTTATAACTTTCAATCCGACAATATTGTCTTCGGGCTTGAAAGTGATTCGAGCTTCGGAACCCTGAAAGATACAAACCTGGCAATCGATTCGTTCAAGATTGGCCTCGAAGCGACCGCGCGTGGGCGGGTTGGAGTTGCCTTTGATCGCTTGTTGCCGTTTGTGACGGCAGGCGTTGCTCTGGCGAATGCGACATCACGCGGTGGCCGTCTTGGCAAGGACTCGAACTATCATTTCGGATTTGTCGTTGGTGGCGGTTTGGAATACGCCGCAACTGATCACCTCAGGCTTCGTGGTGAGTATCTGTTTGAGAGCTTCGGCAAAGAGACCTATAATCTCGGCGGCCGCCTCGATACGGCCAAATGGGACCAGCAAACCCTCCGTGCCGCAGTCATCTGGGCTTGGTAGCATTGTAGGATTTAACGAAGGGCTCGAGGACCTTTTCCTGCTCTTCAATGGGCCTCATCCCAGTTCATGGCAGCCCGCGCGTCAACTTGCAGTGGCACTGTGAGTTTTACGGCAGGTTCCGGTGCAGTCACCATGACCTGTTTCACCACTTTCATCGTTGCTTCAATTTCTTCATCGCGCACTTCGAAGATCAGCTCGTCGTGTACCTGCAACAGCATCTTGGCAGAAAGTTTTGCAAAATCCAATGCGTGCCTCATACGGATCATGGCGCGGCGGATAATATCTGCGGCGGCCCCTTGAATGGGCGCGTTGATCGAAGCGCGTTCCATGAACGCCCGTTCTGAAGCATTGGGTGAAGTAATGCGCGGGAAATGGCAGCGCCTGCCGAAAATGGTTTCAACATAGCCATTCTCGCGGGCGAATTTCTTGGTCTCTTCCATATAGGTTTTGATGCCGGGAAAGCGGCTGAAATAGGTTCTGATATAGTCACCGGCTTCTTCGCGGCTGATCGACAACTGGTTGGCAAGCCCAAACGCCGAAATGCCGTAAATGATGCCAAAATTTATGGCCTTGGCGCGGCGGCGCACGGCGCTGTCCATGCCTGCAATGGGAACGCCGAACATTTCACTTGCCGTCATGGCGTGAATATCGTGCCCGTCGGCAAAGGCCTGTCTGAGCTGTGGAATATCAGCCACATGACCCAGCACGCGAAGTTCGATCTGGCTATAGTCGGCACTCAATAGCTTGTGGCCAGGAGGTGCCACGAAGGCGGTGCGAATGCGGCGGCCTTCGTCGGTTCGCACCGGAATGTTTTGCAGGTTGGGTTCCGATGATGACAGGCGCCCCGTTGACGTGGAAGCCATGGAATAGCTGGTGTGCACGCGGCCCGTTGTGGGGTTGATGTAAGTCGGCAGCGCATCCGTATAGGTCGAGCGCAACTTGGACAACTGCCGCCAATCCACCACGCGTCGCGCCAGCTCAATGCCCTGGGCTGCGAGATCCTCAAGCGCGCCCACATCTGTGCTCCATGCACCCGTGGCGGTTTTGCGGCCGCCCGGCAGCGCCATTTTTCCAAACAGGATATCGCCCAGCTGTTTTGGCGAGCCGATGTTAAAGCGCTCGCCCGCCAGCTCATGAATGGTGAGTTCAACCTTGCCTTGGGCGGTGGCAAATTCATGCGAGAGTCTCGCAAGCACCGCACGGTCAACCAGGATGCCTTCATGCTCCATGGCTTCCAGCACAGGGATCAGCGGTCGTTCCAGCGTCTCATAAACCGTGACCTTGTGTTTTTTCAGCAGCCGCGGTTTCAATAATTTCCACAGGCGCAAAGTCACGTCCGCATCTTCTGCTGCATAGGCGGTGGCGCGGTCCAGCGGCACTTGCGCAAATGAAATGGCGGACTTTCCCGAACCTGCAACGTCTCTGAAGCTGATGGGCTTGTGGCCCAAATGCTTCTCGCTCATTTCATCCATGCCATGGCCGTTTTCGCCTGACTCGATTGCGTAAGACATGAGCATGGTGTCATCGATTGGTGCAATGTAGGTGCCGTATCGCCGCAGAACTTGCAGGTCATATTTCAGGTTCTGGCCAATCTTGAGAACAGCCGGATTTTCAAGAAGTGGTTTGAGATGGGCAATTGCCTCTTCCAGTTTGATTTGGCCTGCAACTTTTTCCCCACCAAACAAATCGCCACCCCCGCCCGTATGCGCCAGCGGAATATAACACGCCTTGCCCGGTGTGCTTGACAAGGAAACGCCAACCAGGCCCGCCTGCATGGAATCGAGCGCATCGGTTTCGGTGTCCACTGCGACGTAGCCCTGGGCTGTGGCCTCCGCAATCCAGCGGTCAAGGGCTGCCAGTGTGGTGACAGTTTCATAATCGGCGTGGATAAAGGGAATGGCTTTGAGGGCAGTCTCGGCAGCCTCCAGACCGTCGCCTGTCTCACCTGATCCGCCCCCCGCCCCCCCTGTTCTGTCATCCATCCCCCCCATTCTGTCATCCATCTCCCCCATTCTGTCATCCCGGCGAAAGCCGGGATCTGTTTCAGTCATGGGTGATGAACTATTCGCATCGGCAGGAGATCCCGGCTTTTGCCGGGATGACGATTCTGTTGGAACCTCAACTCCCTCCGGTGGCCAATACTTGATCTCGATCATTGCAGGCTCAATC
>JANMPF010000180.1:0-3081 GCA_031369725.1 Rhodobiaceae bacterium
ACGGTAAAAATTCGCAGTTTTGCCGCAATTACATCAAGTCTTCGACATGATGGGGGTAAATATTTCCATTGTTGCCTCTAAGCCCGGCTGGAGTTGAGTATCGGAAATCTCAGCCCCCCAGCCCCTCCGGAACTTGTTATCTGGCCGGGCCCCCATCTTATGGTTTGTTTGTAAGATGTATGCGTAATTATGCGGCCGGTTTATTCCGGCCGTTTTTTTATGTCTGGGGTTGACGTTAACGCCCGCAGGCCCGATATCGCAGGTTCAATACTGAGGGCACCCATGGCGAAACCGGCAAAGAAGTATATAGCACAACCGCATGAATTTCAGGCGGAAGTTACCAAGCTCCTGCAACTCATGGTGCATTCGGTCTATTCGGATCGTGATGTATTCCTGCGCGAGCTCATTTCCAATGGCGCAGATGCCTTGGACAAGCTACGTTATGAGGCCATAGCCAAGCCAGGACTTTTGGAAGATGCACCGCTTCTGAATATCGTGATTACGCCGGACAAGGCCACCAAGACCCTCACCATTGCCGATAGCGGCGTTGGCATGAGCGAAGCCGAACTTATCGATAATTTGGGCACCATTGCCAAGTCCGGCACGCAGGCTTTTGTCGAAAAGGCGGGTCAGGGTGTCAATCTCATTGGCCAGTTTGGCGTCGGATTTTATTCGGCTTTCATCGTGGCAAGCCGGGTTGAAGTCACTTCGCGCAAGGCCGGCACGGACGAGGCTTTCACATGGGCTTCAGAAGGTGCGGGCACGTTTACCGTCACGCCTGCTGAAAAGCCTGCGCGTGGTACCGCCATCGTCCTGCATCTCAAGGACGACGCGGTGGAATTTCTCGAGGGCTGGAAACTTGAACAGGTGGTACGAGCCTACTCGGACCACATCGGCCACCCCATTATGCTTGCCGGGGACGCAGAGCCCACACAAATCAACACGGCAAATGCCATTTGGACGCGGGCCAAATCGGAGGTGACACCTGAACAGCACAAGGAATTTTTTGGGCATATTTCGGGCAGCTATTCGGACCCGGCACTTACCATTCATTACCGCGCCGAAGGGCGGCACGAATACACGGTTTTGCTCTATGTGCCGGGCGAGCGGCCATTTGATCTCTATGATCCTGAACGCAAAGGGCGGCAAAAGCTTTATGTGAAGCGGGTCTATATTGCGGACGACGCCAATCTGCTGCCCGCCTATTTGCGTTTTGTACGCGGCATTATTGATTCAGAAGACATGCCGCTGAACCTATCGCGTGAAATGCTGCAGAATAACCCGCAAGTGACCGCCATTCGCAAGGCTGTGACCAACAAGGTATTGGCGGAGCTCAAGAAGTGCTCCGAAAATGACGCCACCACCTTCGCCAAGATTTGGGACGTTTTTGGCCCCGTCATCAAGGAAGGTCTCTATGAAGACTTTGAACACCGCGAACAGTTATTTGAGTTTGCCAGATTCAAGACAACGAAATCTGACGCGGTTAAATTGAAGGATTATGTGGCGGGTTTCAAAGAAAACCAGACCGCGATTTACTATCTCGCCGGTGAAGATGTGGTGAAGGCCGCGGCCAGTCCGCAGCTTGAAGGCTATCGGGCGCGCGAAATTGAAGTGTTGCTTTTTACTGACCCGGTTGACTCCTTCTGGGTGCGCACCGCCATGGGTTTTGACGGCAAGCCGTTCAAGTCAGTCACGCAAGGAGCGGCTGATCTTGATCTCATTCCGGTGAAAGACGCGCCGCCAAAGAACGACAAGGCCGATGCGGCAACTGCCACACTGATTGTTGCAATGAAACAGGCCCTGGGTGACAAGGTGAAAGATGTGCGCAATTCCAAACGACTGACGGATAGTGCGGTATGCCTTGTGGCCGATGGTGAATTGGACCGTACTTTGGAAAAACTGCTTTCGCGGCAGAAGGATTCGGGCGTGAATATGAGTGCACCGGTGCTGGAGATAAACGCCAACCATCCGCTCATCATGGCCCTGGAGAAGGTGGTTGAAAACGCTGGTGATGATTTTGCTGATGCTGCGCAGCTTTTGTTAGACCAAGCGCATGTACTGGAAGGCGAACCGCTCAGTGACCCCGCTGGCTTTGCGCGGCGCATGTCGTCGGTCATGACGAAGTTGTTTGCAACTTGATGTGACTGTGATGCAACAGTGACACGTATTTTACGGTGTGGCCTTTTCAGACGCGCGAGTGATGCATAGTAAGCTGTCATCTGTAACTGAATTGGAGATCATCATGATGAGGACTTTTTCGCGAGGTTGATCCCCTGGGCTAACGAAGCCTAGGGCTCGTTAGTTCGCGTTACCAGCGCCTGAGGCGCTTCACATTTTCACATTTCAATTGTCAGGCTTTGCAGGACGCGATTTGGCATTGGCTTAACCCTGACTCATTTCGCCCGTGATTCAATCATGTCTGGCGGTGGAGAGACTGATGTTTTCGCCAAAATTAAATCTGTTCTTTGCGAGCTTAAAAGACGCAAAGGACCTGGCCATGAAATTCAACCGCCCACCGCATGAACACGCGAACCCGCGTGAGTTGCAGAGGATGCGAGAAGAACTAGGTGCAGCACGCGAGCATGCACGGTTAATGAATGTTTTTAACCGCAACCGGATATTCTAGGCGATGCTGAATAGTCCGTTGAACACTTCAAGTGGCGTGTTGGCACCACACACGATCACGCCAACACGCTCGTTTGCCTGCGGCACGTAGGCGCCTGAAAGAAGTGCCGCAAAGGCTGCGGCACCACCGGGTTCCGCAATGATTTGCGAAGTTGCCCAAAGATAACGCTGGGCTGTTTTGATATCCTCGTCGTCAATGAGTACGACTTTGGATACATATTTTTGGGCGATGGGAAACATGAGGGTGCCGGCGGAACTTGCGCCCAAACTGTCGGCAGCAAGGCCAGAGGGCTTGATTGTGACGGGCTCACGGGCATTTAGGGCGGCGTGAAGGGCATTACAGGTTTTGGGTTCCACGCCGATTATCCTCGTGGACGAGCCATACCAACTGGCAACACCGCCAATAAGGCCGCCACCACCCACAGCCACCAGAATGGTATCAAGTTCGGGCACCTG
>JANMPF010000271.1:0-10539 GCA_031369725.1 Rhodobiaceae bacterium
GTGTGTCAATCTCTTGCTTGAAAGTGCGTGCACCTTTGGCCACCACCAATTGCTCACCTGCCCAGGCTGTGACCAATGTCAGATCGCCAGTGGGTTCCAACGAATAGAGTTTCGAAGAAATATTGCTGCCTTTGGCCCCACTGGTTTCCATATCTTCGGGTCGGATGCCTAACACAACATTGGCGTGAGACGCCTTGCCCAAGCCCTTCACTTCAGTGTTGGCGCCAGTGAACACGCCTTTGGCAAGCGTGCCCTTGATCAAGTTCATTGGTGGTGAACCTATGAATCCGGCCACAAAAATGTGTGCGGGATCATTGTAAACCTCATCGGGCGTTCCGAGCTGTTGAATTTTTCCCTTATGCATGACGGCAATACGGTCTGCCAAAGTCATCGCTTCAATTTGATCATGCGTTACATAAACTGTGGTGGTTTCGAGCTGACGTTGAATATGCTTCAATTGTCCACGCATAGTCAGGCGCAACTTTGCATCCAGGTTTGAAAGCGGTTCATCCATGAGGAAAACTTGCGGCTGGCGCACAATTGCGCGGGCCAAAGCCGCACGCTGCCGTTGCCCGCCAGACAGTGCGCGTGGCTTTCTTTGCAGATAGTCGCCAAGTTCAACCATGGCAGCGGCTTTGCGAACCAACCTGTCGTGGTCGCTTGCTGGCACACCGCGCATCCTCAATGGAAAACGAATGTTCTCATAGATCGTCATGTTGGGATAAAGCGCGTAACTTTGAAACACCATGGCCACATCGCGGTCGCGTGCGTCTACATCCGTTACATCTTCGCCATCAATTTCAATTTTACCGGTGGTGGGTTCTTCAAGCCCGGCAATCATGCGCATTGTGGTGGTCTTGCCACAGCCCGATGGGCCGAGGAACACCATGAATTCTTTGTCCTTAATTTCAAGGTCAATGCCATCCACGCCAATAAAGCTGCCCCAAGCGCGCGTGATTCCATGCAGTTTTATATCAGCCATAATCCCATCCTGCGTTCCCGGTTTTTTCGATACTTCATATATGAGCTACGTCAAAATGCAACATTATTAATTCATTTAAAACATAAGAAGCAAATTTATTTAAGGAAATGCCAGCCAATTCACGCCGACTTTGCGATTGAATTAGGCTGATGGGCGATATTTCTGTCATAAATCCAGTCATTTGACGCTCAACTCGTCAATTTTGCTATATTACATATTGACATTTGAATGTATAAAAGTATCTATATAGGAAATCAGAAAAATAGTTTGGGGAAGTGGAATCCATGGTGAGCACCGCACAAAATATTCAGGGTCCGGCAACGGGTCTCGCCATTGATCTTGTAAAGCGCATGCAGCGAGAGAGCCGCCCCATTCGTGTAGGACTCATTGGTTCTGGCGAAATGGGCACGGATATTGTCACGCAATGTGATCACATGCCGGGCATCACGGTGGCCGCAATTGCTGAAATAAATCTTGATGCCGCTAAAAAGGCATTGCGAATTGCGGGTCGTGCGCCAGAGAGCTTTGCCGTTGCGGACACAAAATCCACCTTTGATGCAACTTTGAAATCTGGCCGAACCGCCATCACCCAAGATGCGCAAGCCATCTGCACCAGTGATCAAATTGATGTCATCGTAGATGCGACCGGTCGCCCGGCCGTGGGTGCCGCCATCGGCCTCACTGCCATGGAGCATGGCAAACATCTGGTGATGATGAACGTGGAAGCTGATGTTACCATAGGCGCTTACCTGCAGCACGAAGCCAAGCGCCTGGGCGTGGTTTACACGCTGGGCGCAGGCGATGAACCATCAAGCTGCATGGAGCTCATCAATTTCGTGAATGGCCTTGGCTACCCCATCGTTGCGGCTGGCAAAGGCAAAAACAATCCGCTCAACATTGATGCTACCCCAGCCCAATACATGGAAGAAGCCAAACGCCGTAACATGAACCCGCGCATGTTGGTGGAATTTGTAGATGGTTCCAAAACCATGGTGGAAATGGCAGCCATTTCCAATGCCACGGGTCTCATTCCGGATTGCGACGGCATGCATGGCCCGGCGGCCACTTTAGACCAACTCGAAAATGTCCTGTGCCCCATTGCTGATGGTGGCTTGCTCAGTCGCAAAGGTGTGGTGGATTACTCCATCGGCAAGGGTGTGGCACCGGGTGTATTCGTGGTGGTTGAACTGGCGCATCCGCGCCTGCGTGAACGCATGCATGATTTGAAACTGGGCAAGGGCCCTTATTACACGTTCTATCGGCCCTATCACCTCACCAGCCTGGAGGTGCCGCTGTCTTGTGCCCGCGCTGTACTTTATGGCACTGCCGATATGCAGCCCCTGCCCAAACCATCATCAGAAGTCTGTGCGGTGGCAAAGAAAGACTTGAATCCCGGTGATGAATTAGATGCCATTGGCGAATATACCTATCGTGCCTGGATCATGACATATGAAGGTGCCAAGGCCGCCAGCGCCATTCCTTGCGGCCTTCTGGAAAAGGCAACCGTTACCAAACCAATCAAGAAAGGCGGGTTGATCACGTATTCAAATGTCAATGTGGACAAGGATTCTGGCATCGTGAAACTGCGCCAGCGCCAAGATGATCTTCTGGCGGGGCGTGCATGATGACTAAAAAGCCTTCGAGCAATCAACGCCCATTCTACAAGCAGTTCACGCATGGCGAACTCAAAGAAGCTTTGCGCCGCATGATCCTTATCCGCCGCTTTGAGGAAGGTGCGGAGGAATCATATACGCGTGGCCTCATCCACGGCACGATGCATCTGTCGATTGGGCAGGAGGCCAGTGCAGTTGGTTCCACGATGATGTTGCGCAAGACCGACTACATCACTTCAACGCATCGCGGTCATGGCCATTGCATCGGCAAGGGCGCTGACCCAAAATTAATGTTCGCAGAGTTCTTTGGCAAAGAAGAAGGCTATTGCCGGGGTCGTGGCGGCTCCATGCATATTGCCGATGCAGAAAGCGGAAATCTGGGTGCCAATGGCATTGTAGCAGGGGGCATACCGATTGCGGTTGGTGCAGCCCTCGCCATTAAAAAACAAAAGCGCGACGATGTGGCCATCTGTTTCTTCGGCGATGGTGCCACCAATGAAGGGGCCTTCCATGAAGCCTTGAATATGGCGGCAATTTGGCGGTTGCCTGTGGTGTTCGTCTGCGAAAACAACAAATACGGCATGTCGGTTTCTACCGAACGCTCAATGGCCGTAGCCGATGTAGCAACCCGTGCGGTGGGCTACAACATGGAAGGCGTCATTGTCGATGGCAATCGGATTGAGGACGTAGCCGAGGCTGTGCAAGCAGCAATTACCAAAGCCCGGCAAGGGAAGGGGCCCACGTTAGTTGAATGCAAGACATACCGGATTCGGGGTCATTCCAAAAGCGATCGCAATCGCTACCGTAGCAAGGAAGAAATTGAGGATTGGAAATTGCGCGATCCCATCGGGCATTTTGAAACCGAGCTGGTGTTACATGGCATCGCCACTGCAGATGAAATCACGGAAATCAATGTCTCAGTCGAAGCTGAAATTGCTGCCGGCATTGAGTTTGCCAAGAACGGCACCGATCCATCGCCGGAAGATGTGACACGAGATGTCTATACACCCAGAGCTGCCGCATGAGCCGTGAACTGAGTTATGCCCAAGCCATCCAGGAGGCCTTGGCCCAAGCCATGGAAGCCGACGAGCGGGTATTCCTGATGGGCGAAGACGTTGGTGTTTATGGCGGTGCATTCCAAGTCACCGGAGATCTGGTCCATCGATTCGGCGAGGACCGCATCATGGATACACCTATTTCGGAGTTGGGTGCCGCCGGTGTTGCCGTTGGTGCAGCGCTTGCTGGCAGTATTCCAATTCTCGAATTTCAGTTTTCCGATTTTGCGACTTTGGCGATGGAGCAAATCGTCAACCAAGCTGCCAAAATCCGTTTCATGCTGGGCGGCAAGGTGTCAGTGCCGTTGGTCATGCGCATGCCTTCGGGTTCTGGCACAGGTGCCGCAGCCCAACACAGCCAATCTTTGGAAGCGTGGCTGGCGCATGTGCCCGGTCTGAAAGTGGTTCAGCCCTCCACACCCTATGATGCGAAGGGGCTTTTATTGGCAGCGATTGCCGACCCTGATCCCGTGATGGTGTTTGAGCACAAACTGCTTTACAAAGTGAAAGGTGAAGTGCCGGAAGAAGCTTACCATGTACCTATTGGTAAAGCCGCCATCCGCCGCGAAGGCAGTGACGTCAGTGTTGTTGCCACGTCCATCATGGTGCACCGCGCACTTGAAGCCGCAGAAGTGTTGGCGAACGAGGGCATTAGTGTTGAAGTCATTGATCTCAGAACCCTACGTCCGCTTGACACGGAAACCATTATTGCAAGCGTGAAAAAGACCAGCAGGTTAGCTTGCGTTTATGAAGGTGTAAAAACGCTGGGTATCGGTGCAGAAATTAGCGCCATGATCGCCGAGAGTGAAGCATTTGACTATCTTGATGCTCCCATATTGCGATTGGGCGGGGCCGAAGCGCCAATCCCCTATAATCCGATGCTGGAAAAAGCTGCGGTGCCACAAACCGCTGTGATTGCAGAGCAGCTGCGCAATTTGGTGAAGGGCAGAATTTAAGCCATGCCTGTCGAAGTCATCCTTCCCAAAGTCGATATGGATATGGCCACTGGCACAATTGCCGTCTGGCATGTGAAGGAAGGCGATGCTGTCAAGAAGGGCATGCCTCTGTTTGATATCGAAACCGACAAAGCGGCCATGGAAGTGGAATGCCCGGCCGATGGCATCATTGGCAACATTACGGCTCAAAAAGGCGCCGTAATTCCCGTCGGTCAGGCAGTTGCCTATATCTATCAAGCTGGCGAAACCTCTTCCGCACCCATCGCATCACCACCCCCGGCGCTCCCAGAAGTGGCGGAAATTCGTACCGATGCAGCTTTGCCCAACGTTCTCGCGGCGCAAGTTTCAGCTGGACAATTTCCCGCGACCCCGATGGCGCGCCGCATAGCCAGGCAAAACAATATTGATCTGAAAAACGTAAAAGGTTCTGGACCGCGTGGACGCATTGTTGCCGCTGACATGCAAAGTCACATCACACCCGTTGCTGCACCACCTGTGTCAATAAGCCCAACAGTACTGCCAACACTGGAAAATCAAACAATTCTACCCATTGATGGAATGCGCCGGACGATTGCCCAGCGCCTTACACTCTCCAAACAAACAATCCCCCATTTCTATCTCACTGCCACGTGTGATCTCACAAATCTTTTGGCAACACGCGCAAACTTGAACGCACGTGCACCGCATGGCGACAACAAAGCACCATTGTGGAAACTTTCGATCAATGATTTTGTAATCAAAGCCATTGCGCTGGCCTTGCGGCAAGTGCCCGCGGCCAACGTCACATGGAATGAAACAAATATCATTCGACACCACACAAGTGACATCGGCGTGGCCGTGTCAGTTGAAGGCGGCTTGTTCACACCAGTGCTCAGATCAGCGGAAACGAAGTCCCTGTCAGTCATTTCGAATGAGATGAAAGACCTCGCCACACGGGCGCGCGCGCGAAAACTTCAGACTGCTGAATATCAGGGGGGAACGACTGCCATTTCAAATCTCGGCATGTTTGGCATTGAGCAATTCACCGCCATCATCAATCCACCTCATACCTCTATTCTGGCTGTCGGTGCGGGCATCGAACGTTTCGTGCCAGTCAAGGGCCAACCTGCGTTGCGCACGCAAATGACCTGCACTCTCTCGGCTGATCACCGGGCAGTGGACGGTGCCGTGGCGGCCCAACTGTTAGCAGCGTTCCGTAGTTTTATCGAGGAACCCGCCCTGATGCTGGCGTGAAAACTGTACTATGCTGAAGCCGAAACGGAGCTTCATTCATGCGTTATGATTATATGTCTATGGGTTTTTATACATTTGACTGTTTGGGTTGGCCTTTCAGGGCCGTGCCTGAAGGTGGCGGCACAAATTTCATTGATGACCTGACACTGGCTGTTTCGGGTGCTGCGGGCACGGCTTCGATTGCAGCTGCGAAAATGGGCATGAAAACTCTGGCTGTGGGTGGTGTTGGCTGCGATCTCATGGGTGACTGGGTAATACAACGCCTGAAACACTTTGGTGTTGATACGTCTTGCATGCAACAGCAACCAGGCTGGAAAACCTCATCTTCAATTGTGACCACCAGACGTGACGGCTCGCGCCCTGCGCTGCACATGCGGGGTGCCACCGCTGATTTCTATGTTGATGATGGGATGATCAATCAGGTGATCGATTCAGTTGTTGTGCATGTTGGCGGCGTGGGCCTGATGCGAAATATGGATGAAGGCCGCAGCGCTGAGGTGATGAAGCGGGCCAAGCTAAATGGCTGCACCACCACTGTCGATATCTTCGCCGGCTCAAAAGACGATATGCGCGCGGTGGCGCTGGTTCTTCCATACACGGATTATTTCATGCCATCCATTGAAGAGGCGCAAGCCCTGACAGGACTTAACGATATGGCCGATATGGCCGAAGCGTTTATCAAATTGGGTGTGAAGTGCTGTGTGTTCACATTGGGCGGCGATGGCGCTTATTATCATCATGGCGATGGAACCAAATTCAAAATACCGGCATTTGCCATTGACGTAAAATGCACTTGTGGCTGTGGTGATGCTTTCAATTCTGGATTTGCGGTGGGTCTCGTCAAAGGCTTTGATCCACAAACCACTGTAAAATTCGCGCAAGCGACATCGGCTTTGAATGCCACGGGGCTTGGTTCACAGGCCGGTGTGGAATCTTTTGAACATACATTCAATTTCATGAAGACGACACCAACACGGTAATTTTTAATAAATCTTTTTGATTTCATTGAGCTGAGCTGTCAGCGCCGTTACATCATGTGCCGCAATAAGGGCCGCAATTTTCTCAAGCCGTGGCATAATCAAAGCGCCTACGATGGCAAAAAATTCATCTTCATTTTGAACGGTGCTGGGTTTGCCTTCTTCGGCAAATAACAAAGCCACGCATGCAATTGCGAACACCACGACATTGGGTTCGGCATTTTCAAATATGTGCAAACCACCTCGGGCGGTGCCGATGCGCGCCACGGCTCCATTTTCAACCAAAGTCATCAGTGTGCGGGCGAGAAAATCGGGTCCAGAATATTGTGCCATCTGCCGCCGGGCGGCATCCACGCGATGTTCCAAAATCAAATAGGGCGGCTCTGAATAGCGCTGGGTAATGTGTTTTGCAGCGCGAAAAAAATAAGCATTAAACAGTGGATTATGCACCAGACTGCTCTTTGCAATGGCGCTGGAAACTTCGGCCAGCATGCCCGGCTCAAAAGGCGAAGGCAGATTGCGCCAGCTTGGCAAAAACACGCGAATTGCCGCGGCGCTGCTCCAATTCATAAAGCAATCCGTGAGTCGTGCCATCCTGGCCACAAAACTTGAGAGCAGGGTGGGGGCCGCACGATCCAGCCTGTCTGCGCCGTCCACATTGGAGATGTCGCGCGTGTAAAACTGTGCTGTGCGCATCACATCGCGTGCACCAGCCGCCATGCACACAGCATGAGCGGCGAATTGGTTGGTTGAACTCGTCAAATTTATCATGGGCTAATTCAACCCTTAACTGCGCCCATCGTCAAGCCACGCGAGAGATGATTTTGAATTGAGATCACCAACAGCAAAATCGGGAAAAATGCCATGAAAGAGACCAGCGCAATCGCATTATAAATGATTCCGTCCGATCCGCCAGAAAAATTGGCCAATGCCACGGAGAGGGGATAGGCATTTTTGGAGGCGATTATGAGCGTGAAGAGATATTCATTCATTGCGAAAATCGCGGCAATAACGGCTGCCGTGATAATGCCAGGCATACACATCGGTACAATAATACTCCACAAGATGCGCAAATCAGAAGCGCCATCAGTACGCGCCGCATCTTCAATCTCGTGAGGGATATCCAGCATGTAAGAACGGATAATCCACACGACGATAGAAAGATTCATTGCCGCATAAACCAGCATCAGCGCCCAGACTGTATCGAGAATATGCAGTTTGCCGAACAACACAAAAATCGGGATTGCAACCGCCGCAGGGGCCATCATTTTGGTTGAAAGAATGTAAAATCCGATGTCTTCCCGGCCTTTGAATTTGTAACGCGCCAGCGCATAGGCGGCGGGAACACCCAGCAAAACGCAAATGACGACACTGCCCGAAATTGCCATAACCGAGTTCTTGAAATAAGTCAGAAGCGGCCAATCTTCCATAATTTTGGCCCACGTCTCGGTCGTCAGCGTTGGAAAATAGATTGGTACCGGGGATATAATTTCATTGCGTGGACGCAAGGCAATACTGGCAAAAAACAGAATGGGTAGCAGGCACACAAAACCCCAAAGACTTAGAGTTATTTTGCGCAGCCAAATGCCTTTTTCCGCTTTCTTGGCCATTATTCAACTCCTGATTTGAAGAAGCGCCGCACTAAAGTTTGCGCCAGGAAAACCGTTGCAATGAGCAGCAACACCGACGCAGCCGACGCATAGCCTTGTTCGAAACTTCGAAAGGCGGTGCGATAAATGAAATAGCTCAATGTCTCGGTGTTGCCACCAGGAGAGCCCTGCGTGATGATGTGCACGGGCGCAAACATGGTAATAATATCAATGCCGCGCAGTACCAGGCCAATGGCAATCACGGGGCGCATCATTGGCAAAGAAATATTGAAGAAAATCCGCCGCCATGAAGCGCCATCAAGTCGTGCCGCTTCCTCTACTTCCTTATCCATGCCTTGCAAAGCAGCCACAAAAATGATGAAGAGGAATGGTGTCCATTGCCACACATCGGTGACAACAAGAACCAGTCGCGCCAAAGATGTTGAAGACATAAAGTCTATCGTGCCGAAATTGAATCCAATACGGCTCATAAGGTCGCTGATGATGCGGCCGTCGTTAAAAATCAGTTTCCATAAAAATGAAACGGCAGACGGCATAAAGAGCATCGGCAGCAGAAACAAAATCCGCCACGCCTTGACCCAAGGATCACGATAGACAAGTGCCGCCAAAGTCAGTGCAATCACAAATTCCGCGAGCAGGGTGATGACACCCAAAATCAAGGTATTGCCCAAACTCGCCCAAAATACGCTATCGACAAAAAGCTCGCGGTAATTGTCCAGGCCGACATAGTCGAGCTTGAATTTTCCCGTCATCAGGCTGCGGTAAATTGCATAAATTCCAGGATAGAGTGTAATTCCCAGCAGATAAACTACCGCTGGGCCGACCAAAAAATACGGGAAAGCCTTGCGCAAAAAGGGGCTTCGACGCACCAGTGCGCGCTTTGGGAACGAGGAGGTCATGGCCACACTATTCATAGGAATATGTTACTACATTGATTTTGCTGGGTCAAGACAATAATGGCCGGATCGCTCCGGCCATTTCACAAGTGTGAGAGTTAGAATGGCAATTTCTTGCCTGCACCCATCCAGGTTCCTTTGGACATGGCGGTAAAAGAAGCTGGATCCTTGCCAACATAGAAGCCGTTCTTGGTCATAATGGCCTTCACCTTTTCAGCTGCCTGATCCAAAGCTTCCTTTGGTTTCAATTCACCAACAACAACCTTGTTGATCAAGAAGCCAATTTCCTGGTCCATTTGGAAACCGTTTGGCAGGCGTGGTGCGCACCAAGCGTAATCCAAATCATCAGCCCACACTTTGGCAGGTTGCGAAACGGACCGCAGCTTTTCATTCGCCAGAACCGATTTGTAACCAGGTGCCACGCCATTGGCATTGGCTTCGTTCATGGCCATGATGGAACCAGAAGTGAGGAACGCCAACATCAAGAACGCTGCTTCAGGCTCTGGTGAGGTTGCTGCCACGCAAGATGTTGAACCTGCAATGTTTGGCGGTGCAAAACGGCCACCTTCGACGCGAGGTTCATAAATGGTGAGAACGTCATCGCCCAACTTGCTTTGATCGGGGCGCGTGGCTTGGGTGCCCGAATCCTGCCAAGAAATGTTGCAAGCTATCTGACCACCAAGGAAAGCAGCGCGGTTGGTTGGCCAATCGGCAGCGGCAACACCTTCAATAGCGTGCTTGGAAAGTGCCACGATAGTTTCAAGGCCCTTCACACCAGCATCGTTATTGAATGTCGGTTCCCACTTGTCGTTGAACAATTCCAAACCATACTGTGCAGCAATGTGTTGCCACGTATAAGTAGCCCAGAAGCCACGTGCGCACATCATGCCGATGCCGTTCACGCCTTTTTCGGCCTTGTTCAGCTCCGGTGCCAAGCGGATCATTTCATCATAAGTTGGAATGCTGTTCACACGGTCAGCATCCTTGCCCAATACTTTTTTAATGATGGACTTGCGAACGTGCACTTGCTGGATATCGCAATCGAAAGGAATGCCGAGCAAGCCCTTATCGCTCCAATAGCCATAGTTCATCAGATAGGTTTCATAGAAGTCGCTGAGCGGCAATTTCCACTTGGCGGCATATTCATCAAGTGGTTTCAGGAAGCCTTGTGCCGCAAAATCGCCGAGCCATGGAGAGAAGAATTGCATGGCATCAAA
>JANMPF010000285.1:0-4252 GCA_031369725.1 Rhodobiaceae bacterium
GAACGCGACGATGCCGCCATCGAACGGGGGAAACGCTATCAGTGGCCGCGCATTCAAAACGCGCACGCCGCCTAGCCGCGCATTTGGTATTGCTTGACGAGAGCGGCATGCTCATGGCGCCGCACGTCCGTCGCACCTGGGCCCCCCGGGGCCAAACTCCCCGCCTCGTGCAGCGGGCCCGACATCGGGAAAAAACCTCCCTGCTGGCCGCCTTGACCCTCTCGCCGAAAAAACAGCGGTTGGGCTTGTCCTTCAGCGGCCTCATCAATCAAGGCTTCGATCAAGAAGCCGTCGCTTACTTTCTACGCCAACTGCTCAAGCATCTGCGCGGTCCGGTCATGGTCATCTGGGACCGCGGCAACAGGCATCGCGGTCCGGAAATCCGCCGGTTGCAAAGCGATTATCCCCGCTTGTGCTGCTCGTCTCGTCCGTCACCATTCTCGCAAGCCTTGCCCTACAACTTGGGCGCTTCAACTTCGATCATGAAGTCTACTTCGGGGCCAATATTGAGGGAAGGAAGTTCTGTCATTTTGAAATCGTCGGTGCTGAGTTTTCCTGTTGCTGAGAACCCAACCCTCTGTTTATTGTCGAAACGGGACTTCGCTTCGCCGTTGAATATCACAGCAAGTGCGACAGGCACTGTGATCCCAGCCATGGTCAGATTGCCAATGATTTTCCCACTATTGTCGCCTGTCTTTTCCACATGGGTGCTCTCATAGGTAATTTTGGGAAACTCCCAGCCGTTGATAAATCCGTGAGCCTGCAACTCCGAATCGCGAGCTTTGTTGGATGTATCGACACTTTCAGCCGCTATTTCTGCCTGAACAGAACTTGCAGAAACATTTTCCCTGTCAAACAGAATAGTACCCTTAATGTCATGAAATGCTCCAAGGTATTTCGCCCACGGGTGATGTTGAATGGAAAAATGTATGTAAACGTGCTCTGGATCAATGATGTATTTGTCGGCGGCAAGACTTGGGCCGATCAATATGCCCGCCCACACCGCGATTACCCCAAGAACTGCTTTGAGAATCATAGCGTACATCCCCGTCGAGGTTTGGATGGCAAATCATACGTTTTTATGCCGCGGCATTCAACTGGAGCATTCGACTACTTGACAGGGATTCGATCATTCCAGCTCACGGGCAGCAGCGTTGACTGTTGAAGCCATGACCCAGTTGCGTAAAATCCTCGGCCATTGCCTCCGCCTGTGTTGTACCATGGCGTTCATCTGAACAGCCCATTGGATTTCAGCGATGCCCCTGTTTTCAAAGGGCCTTGCGCTCACGAAGCTTCACTTGCAATTTTGGAGAATAGCTGTTTATAGCCGAAACACCGTACGCTGTCAAGGAATAAATTCCAGTTTTTTCCATCTTGCGCCAACCGTATTTCCCGTTACAGTGGGGAACAATAGTTTCCGTGCATGAAACAAACAGGGGAGTAATTCATGGCCTTGAGTTGGAGATTTTCGGTTCTGGCAGATCGGCACCGGGCGCTGGGGTCCAAGCTTGAGGATTGGTCGGGCATGGGAACCGCCTGGACCTATGACAAGGATATCTTCGCCGAACATATAGCAGTTCGCACCAAGGCAGGCCTCATGGATGTATCCGGCCTCAAGAAGGTTCACCTCGTGGGGCCGCACGCCATAAATGTGTTGGAATACATAACAACCCGCGACATGACGAAGATTTATCCCGGCCGCTCGGTCTATGCCTGCATGCTCAATGAGCGCGGCCATTTCACCGATGATTGCATCGTCTACCGCACCGGACCAAACTCCTGGATGCTGGTGCATGGTTCCGGTTCCGGCCATGAGGAAGTGGTGAAGCAATCACAGGGCCGCAATTGCGCCGTGCTGTTTGACGATGATTTGCATGATCTCTCATTGCAAGGGCCACTGGCAGTCGATTTCCTCGCCAGGCATGTGCCCGGCATTCGCGACCTCAAATATTTTCACCATATGCAAACCACCTTATTTGGTGCACCCGTGATGATTTCCCGCACCGGTTACACCGGCGAGCGCGGTTATGAGATTTTCGTGCGCGGCCAGGATGCGCCAAAAATTTGGGACACCGTGTTGGCTGAAGGCAAAGACATGGGCATTGTTCCCGTCTGCTTCAGTGTTCTCGACATGCTGCGGGTGGAAAGCTACCTGCTGTTTTATCCCTATGACAATTCGCAAATGTATCCTTTCGCAGGCGAGCAGCCCGGCGATTCGCTATGGGAGCTTGGCCTCGATTTCACCGTTAGCCCGGGCAAAACCGGCTTCCGCGGTGCTGAGGAACACCAGCGCTTGAAGGGCAAGGAGCGCTTCAGGATATTCGGCCTTCTCATTGAGGCCGATGGCCCTGCCGATTTGGGCGATGAAGTTTACTCAGGTGGCAAAAAGGTAGGCGTCATCACCTGCCCGTGCTATTCAAAACTCACCAGGAAAAGCATGGCGATCATGCGGGTTGACGTGTCCCACGCCAGGCAGGGTGCACCCCTCGAGGTGCGTGGCAAGAACATGAAGGCCAAGGCCATTGCCCATACCATCAGCTTTGATGATCCTGAGAAAAAGAAACGGAACGCGGTTGGCTGATGCTTGTCGTTGGAATTAAGAGCCGTCCGGTCTACACTGGGTTGATCATAGACACCAATGCCCCCCGCCACGTGCTTGCCTTGCAAAGCGAAGGGGCAATGGCCGTGGCCGGGCAAGCCGACAAGACTTTTCTGGCACGCTCGGAAATACTCTATGTTGGACCAAAGAATTTCGAGGCTGAACTAAGTTCATTGCAGCCCGCTGATTTCTGGGTGGCCCACACCATTCCCGTTTTGCTGAACCGGCTGAAGGTAACACTGCAAACCGCAAAAATGGGAACCAGGCTCTATATTGCAGGCACCGAAGGCTTCATTGGCCAAGCCATGCAGGTGGCCCTCGAGCTTGGCATTGATTTCAACTCCATCCGCACCGAGCATCGTGGCTCCCTGGCACGCCGCGTGCAATGTGTGCATTGCAAGGGTATAACCGATAACGTGACAACGTCGCCGTTCACCTGCTCCCATTGCGGACTTGCCCTGTTGGTGCGCGATCACTACTCGCGCCGGCTTGGCGCGTTTCAGGGTGTGAATATCGATGCCGAAGATCCAGGCTCCGCACCAAAGCCCGAGGTGCTGTTCCCATGACCATCAACACGGACATGACGGTGCGCGTGGTTTCCATCACGC
Organism: Rhodobiaceae bacterium; assembly: GCA_031369725.1. Lineage (GTDB taxonomy): Bacteria > Pseudomonadota > Alphaproteobacteria > Rhizobiales > Aestuariivirgaceae > Aestuariivirga. The sequence continues at coordinate 3,208 of JANMPF010000285.1, forward strand.
AAGTGGCTGAAAAGGTAAAGCGCTTCCGCCTTGAACGGGTGGATGGCGAGCCAATGCCGGTATTCTCCGGCGGCGCCCATGTCGTCGTCGCCATGCGCGACGGGGATTTGCTCCGCCGCAACCCCTATTCGCTGATGTCTTCCCCGCGCGATTCGTCCGGCTATGAAATCAGCACCTTGCGGGTTGAAAATTCGCGCGGCGGTTCTGCCTTCATGCATGAAAAATTGCAAGTGGGGGACACGCTCGTCGTCTCGCAACCCATCAATCTTTTCCCCTTTGATGCGCGCGGGCGTAAACACATTTTCATGGCTGGCGGCATTGGCATAACTCCCTTCATCGCCATGATGGACCAGATGCTGCGCGAAGACCGCTCGTTTGAATTGCATTATGCCATACGCAACCGATATCACGGCGCCTATTGGAAGGAACTCACCCAACGCTACGGTACGCACCGTGTGAAAATCTATGTGGATGACGAAAAGCTCTTTATCCCGGTCGACAGCATTTTGGCAGCCCAACCGCTTGGCACACACCTGTATGTCTGCGGGCCCTCCGGCATGATTGATGGGGTTTTGGGCACTGCCCGCAAGCAGGGCTGGCCCGAGCAAAACCTTCATTCTGAACGTTTTCTGGCTCCTCCCCCCGGAAAATCATTCCGCGCCGTCCTTAAGAAATCCGGGAAGACGATAACAATAGGAACCCACCAAAGCATCCTCGAAGCCGTTGAAGCCGCTGGTATCGATGCACCCTTCCTCTGCCGCGGCGGGGCTTGCGGCCAGTGCGAAACAGGCGTTCTCTCCTGTGAAGGCACGTTGGAACACAATGACCATTACCTCGAACCAGACGACAAAAAATCCGGACGCAAGATCATGATTTGCGTGTCGCGGTTGAACGGTTCTGAAATCACTTTGGACCTCTAGGAGGCATGCCATGAACATCACTTTCAAAAAAGAATCCTTCCGTAATGATTTCACGTTCCGCAACAGCCCTGAGACCATCCGGCGCTTTCCGTTTCCTTTTAACGAAGACAGCTACATGTTTTCCG
>JANMPF010000336.1:0-3286 GCA_031369725.1 Rhodobiaceae bacterium
AGACTTGGGCCCGACAGTGTATCAGGCTGCAACCTGTTTGCGGTTCAAAATGAAAAAGGCTTGGCCGTTCTGGAACGCTGGAAATATCTTGAAACAGTCCGCAAGAAGCCTTGGCGCCTTGTGGCAGCCTTTGGCCCCTTGGCCCTCATCCGCTTTGTATCCGGCAGGCTGTCTCTTCAACAGGCATTTCAAACAATTTCCACCCGCCTTGGCATGGAGATCAAACCAATTCTTATGCCCTTCGCCGAAGCGGCAATTGACGTTGACAAGCCGTCTGACCTTGAGTTGGCAGAAGAAATTCTGAAGCACCGTTCCACTACAGCTTCCTCAAAGAAAGGCGACTGACGCCCAAGGTGAATTCGCCCCATCTCAAACGCGCCATCTAAATTGCTACCAGCCGGCCACCAGTTGCCGTGCCTGTTGCAAGTCCACCGGAAAATCAACTTCGCACCATTTGAGGCCATCAATGGGGATGGTTCGCACTTCGATTTTTTTGGCGAGTGAGCCGATGGCGGATGGGAACCATTGCTTCAATGCCTGCGGATCTCGCATCGCCTTTTCGAGCACGCCGACATAGGCGCTGGCGCCATTTTCGCGGAATACGTAAAATCCAATGGCCTCCGCGTCGACCGTGTCAACGGGAAGGGTTTTGCCAATTTCAGTCAGGCGGCCGCGATCAAGTATCACTTTCATGTCGTCCGAATCATAGGTTTGTTTCAAGTTTATGGCTACACTCAAGGGTGCCGAGGGGGCCGCCAGCAACTTCTCAACAAGGTCACTGCGAAACACGTTGTCGCCATTCACCTGGATGACATCGCCTGTCATGAACTCCCGTGCCATCCAGCAACTCGCGAGATTGTCGGCAACGGCATAAAATGGATTGAACACGGTAACAATGGCAACACCCAGGCGGGCGCTGATTTGGGCCAGCGCTTCTTCCATGCGAGCACTGCCATAGCCAGTGATGACCGTGAATTCCCTGATGCCAGCCGTTGCAAAAGCTTCAATTTGGCGTTCAATGAGGGTTTTTCCACCAATATCCAGAAGGGCTTTGGGAACTTCGGCAGTAAGTGGCAAAAGCCGCTTGCCCTGACCGGCTGCAAGAATGACAACACGCACGATGCTTGAATCCATATCTAAGACGAGGGTATGTACGGTCTGCTCATTCGCATTCGATTCACCAGAAGTCAACGGAAGTCCACTTTGGCCCTCACCCTCGCCCATCTGTCCGACGTCCACCTCGGTCCCCTGCCGCCAAATTCCGCATGGCAGAATTTTGCCCTCAAGCGTGTGGTTGGCAGCCTTTCGTGGGGGTTAAGCCGCCACAAGATTTACGATCCTGTCGTGGCCCAAGCCATTGTTGAGGATTTGAAAGCAGCAAATCCTGACCATGTTGCTTTCACCGGGGACTTGGTGAATATCGCTGCCCAGGCGGAATTCCTGCGCGCAAACCTGTGGCTTAGGGACTTTGGCGAGCCATCTTGGATTTCCTTTGTTCCGGGAAATCACGACGCCTATGTGCCCTTGCGCTGGGAACTGGGTTTGAGCCATCTCGCTCCCTACATGGAAGGCGACATGACCATTGCGAGCCCGCATACGTCTGCCTCCATTGCGGCAGGCTTTCCCTATGTGCGTTTGCGCCGCAACGTGGCTGTTATTGGTTTGAGTTCGGCCGAGCCGCAATCCCTGATCAGGGCGGCTGGATCGCTCGGCCCCAAACAGCTGCAGGCTCTTTCCAGGCTCCTGTACGATTTGAAAGCACGTGGCTATTACCGCGCAGTGATGATTCACCACCCGCCATTGCCTGGCTTGGCACACAACAGAAAGGCGTTGACAGACGCAAGGGCGCTCCAGGATATTCTCATAAAGGAAGGTGCGGAATTGGTGTTGCATGGTCACAATCACTATGAAATGTTGAATTTTATCGATGGCCCCACAGGAAAAATTCCACTGGTCGGTGTACCTTCCGCATCGTCAAATGGCACCGGCAATCAGGAACCAGCGGCATGGAATCTCTATGAAATCTATCGAAATCAGGGCAATTGGGTGACAGAAGTCTCGGTTCGAGGCTGGGATCCGCAATCGCGGACAATTATCGCAAAGCGACATTTCACACTTCCTTCTTGAGCCAGCTTCGGGGTAAGTTGCTTGAATGAATTCCACACTGCGTAAATTTGACTACCCGCAAAGCCTGGTCAAGGAACATGACTATTGGTGCATCCTGTTGCGGCCCCAACAGGTGACCTTGGGCAGCCTCGTTCTTGCAGCCAAATCCGAAGCAACGGCCTTTGCCGATTTGCCACGTGCAGCTTTTAGCGAGCTTGCAACTGTGATCCCGGAAATCGAACACAGCTTGCAACGCTTCAACCCCTACGACAAAATCAATTACCTCATGTTGATGATGGTTGATCTTCACGTTCACATGCATGTAATCCCGCGTTACGCGGTCCCCCAGGTTTTTGATGGGATTGGGTTTCCTGATAATGGTTGGCCTGGTCCGCCTGACCTCAAATCTGCCCCAGACTTTACTGATACCCTGCGCAAAAACCTGTTATGGACCTTGCAATTGCGCCTGTCTGGAGAATCATAGCCCTGTGCTGACCATCATTGATCGCTACGTGTTGCGACAGGTTGCCAAGCCTTTGGCAACCGCATTGACTATAGGCCTGCTCATGTTGCTCGCCGAACGCATGGTGCATCTCCTTGATAACACGTTAGGGAAAAAAGATTCCTTCGGTGTTGTGTTCGAGCTCTTGGCTTACCTCGTGCCACATTATTTGGGAACCGCCATTCCCGCTGCCCTGTTTCTCGGCCTGCTTTTCGGCTTCAGCAAACTTTCCAAGGACAGTGAGATTGATGCCATCATGGCAACTGGAACAGGAATTTCGCGGCTCACCCGCCCTGTCATTCTCTTGTCGATATTATTCTGTGCGCTTTCATTTTTTATTGTGGGCTGGCTCCAGCCTCAAACCAGATATGCCTACCGTTCGGTTTTGTTTGACGTGGGAAATGTCGAGATATTTTATTTGGCCGAAGAGGGCGTGTTCATGCAGGCAGGATCGCGTACTTTTATTTTGGACAAGCTTGATCGCGCCACCAACAAGTTCGAACACGTGTTCCTGTTTGATGATAGGGGGGCTAATGGATTGGAAACGGTCACCGCATCCTCCGGTGTTCTCATTCCGGTTGAAGGCCAGCAGCGCCCGGTTCTGCGTTTGAATAACGGTCACCAGTTAAAACTGGCACATTGGCCCAATCTTGATGACAGCAAAGACATTCCGCAAGC
>JANMPF010000337.1:0-2945 GCA_031369725.1 Rhodobiaceae bacterium
TGCTTGCCATCATTTTTCCCTCGGGTGGGCCCTGTTACTATTCAAGACTTGGACTTTCACCAGATCCATATGCCGATCTCATGACCTATCTGCGCGCGACCAATACTGTCATTCCAGTATGGGCCGTGGATATTCAGGATGTCTTATGGAAAGGCCACCTTGCGCATGCGGAAATGAGCGAGGTGTCTGCAATGCCATCAATGCATAACGCATCCACCCTGCTGTTTGTGCTGGCAAGTTTCAGGTTAAGCAGATTTTGGGGGTGGGTCCTGTCAGTGCATGCTGTCCTGATTTTTGTGGGGTCGGTGAGTCTCGCCTGGCATTACGCCATTGACAGCTATGTTTCCTGGGTTCTGGTATTGGTCATATGGTTTGCCTTGGCACCGGTGGCGCGCTGGTGGCACCAAACGGCTGAGCAAAAGGCCTTCGATGAAATTCTTGCGACATAACCCATGGTCAAAGTTCAGCTTCACTTTGCGGCAGCGATTTCCTAAGCTGTATGTTCACGCTCACGCTGGGGAATTGGCTCATGTCCATTTATGATACTGACCTTGAAAAGACTGCGGCCAACTATCAACCGCTCACGCCGCTATCTTTTCTGGCACGCTCGGCTTCGGTTTATGCAGACCGCATTGCGATCATTCATGGCAAGCAGCGCACCACCTACGCCACGTTCTTTGCGCGCACGCGGCAGCTTGCTTCGGCGCTGGCAAAGGCAGGTCTCAAGAAAAATGATACGGTGTCCGTCATCCTTGCCAACACACCTGCGATGCTGGAGTGCCACTACGGAGTGCCAATGATGGGGGCTGTGCTCAATACGCTGAACACGCGTCTTGATGCGGCAACAATCGGCTTTTCGCTGGACCATGCGGAAACCAAATTATTGTTTGTTGACAAGGAGTTCTCCACACTTGCCAAGAATGCTGTTCAACTCATGAAAGGAGCAAAACCGATCGTCATCGATTATGTTGATCCGGAGTATGCGGTTGAAGGCGAGCGCCTGAGTTCGATTGAATATGAGCAATTCATTTCGACAGGGGATGCAAATTTTGAATGGGTTTGGCCGGGCGATGAATGGGATGCCATTTCGCTGAATTACACGTCGGGGACCACGGGAAACCCCAAGGGCGTGGTCTACCATCATCGGGGTGCCTATCTCCTGGCGCAGGGCAATGTGCTGGTGACCTCAATGCCGAAGCACCCGGTTTACCTGTGGACGCTGCCAATGTTCCATTGCAACGGGTGGTGTTTCCCGTGGTCAATTTCGGTGGTGGGTGGCACCCATGTTACCTTGCGGTGGGTGCGCCCAAAACTGATTTGGGAGGCTTTAGCCGAACATGGTGTCACCCATCTCTGCGGGGCGCCCATTGTGATGTCCAATATTCTCAGCGCGCCCGACAATGAGAAGCGAAAACTGGCGCACAGTGTTGAATTTTTTACAGCTGCCGCACCACCGCCGGAGGCCGTGCTTGGAGCCATGGCAGAGCAGGGGTTCAATGTCACCCACCTCTATGGCCTGACCGAGACCTACGGGCCTTCCACAGTGAATGACTGGAATGCCGAATGGGATCAGCTGGAAGCGCCGGCGCGGGCCAAGAAGAAGGCCCGCCAGGGGGTGCGCTATCATGCGCTGGAAGATTTGACCGTGATGGACCCTGAAACCATGCAGCGCGTTCCTGCTGACGGCGAGGTCATGGGCGAAGTGATGTTTCGCGGCAATGTGGTGATGAAGGGCTATCTTAAAAACCCCAAAGCCACGAAGGAAGCCTTTTCAGGGGGCTGGTTCCATTCCGGCGATTTGGGCGTGATGCATGCCGATCACTACATTCAACTCAAGGACCGTTCGAAAGACATCATCATTTCCGGCGGCGAGAACATCTCATCAATCGAAGTGGAAGACTGCCTCTATAAGCACCCCGCCATCCAGGCGGCTGCGGTGGTGGCAAAGCCGCACGAAAAATGGGGTGAGACGCCTTGCGCGTTTGTGGAATTGAAACCGGGCAAGGTGGCGAGTGCTGAGGACATCATGGAATGGTGCAGACAAGGGCTGGCCAGGTTCAAAGTGCCCAAACATGTGGTGTTCGCAGAGCTGCCCAAAACCAGCACGGGAAAGATCCAGAAGTTCAAGTTGCGGGACCGGGCGAAGGAAGTTTGATGCGGACGGGTAAAGGGGCGTGCGCCTGCCAGCCCCGTCATCCTCCGCGCAGGCGGAGGATCCATTCCTGCTCAGGCGATTGGATTCGAAACATGGATTCCCGCTTTGCGCGGCAATGACGGATTCAGCAAAAGTCGAAAAGAATTCTCTCAAGCGGCCTGGGGTTGGCTTTCCAATCTGGTGATTTCGTCTTTTATCTTTAGTTTTCGACGCTTTATGTCAGCGATTTCCTGATCGGTGCTGGCGGGATGGGCGATGGCGTCGGCCAGTTCTTTTTCTAATGTACGGTGTTTGGATATCAACTCACTCAGATGGGCTTGAAGAGACATTAAGACCTCCAACGGTGTTTAAGTTAACGACGGTATGATGACATAGAGTTGGGGGCTTGTCGAATGTCTTTCAAAGGCATAGGTGAGGGTGGTAAAAATCGGTCTAGAGGGGATGGCAGGCTTACATGGACACGTTGCAGGAAGTTGCAATTCGCTCAAAGCTGCAAATTTTGTTGCAGCAGCACCGTGATCTTGATGCAGCGATCCTCTCGCTTGAGCAGACCGGTACCAGCGATGCCCTGCAACTGCGGCGCCTGAAGAAAATGAAACTCGATTTGAAGGACAAAATACTTCATCTCGAAAACCTGTTAATTCCTGACATTATTGCATGAAAGGCCTCCTCTCTTGAAAGCACCTGTTGCGATTGTCATGGGCAGCCAGTCGGACTGGGCCACCATGAAGCATGCCGCTGATATTCTTGATGTTTTGGGTGTGGGCCACGAGGCGAGAATCGTTTCCGC
>JANMPF010000378.1:0-10876 GCA_031369725.1 Rhodobiaceae bacterium
GGAGCCTGAAGGAAGCTGGTGCTACGGGCTAAGGGCGGGATGGCTGTCGAAGGTTCCCACCGGCATTTGTTCGTAGTCGATCACCGCACCCGTCATCATCTGGGCAGGTGGTGAAACCAGAAAGGCGCAAAGCCCTGCCACATCATCAGCCGTAATCAAGCGGCCAAACGGCATGCGGGCCCCCACGGTGGTTGCCCAGTCCTCCGGCAATTTATGGAATTTTGTCTGCAATTCATGTTCGCCATCGGTGAGGGCCCAGCCGAGGTTTATGCAGAACACCCGAATGCCATCGCGCTTGAAAGTATTTGCGGCACTGCGCGAAAGGGTCATCAGCGCCGATTTTGAGGCGGAATAGGTTGCGAGGTTGGGTGGCCCACCGTGGGCAAGCATGCTGGCCACATTAATGATCACGCCGGATTTTGCGGCGACCATGTGCCTGGCGGCCTCCTGCATCATCAGCAAGGGGGCTTTTACGTTCACATCGAACAGGCGGGAAAAGGCTTCCGGTGTTGTATCGGCAATGCCGCAGCGTTCGGTGTTGCCGGCGGCATTCACCAGCACGTCAAGCCGGCCAAAACGCGTGATGGCACAGGCCACGGCGCGTGCCGGGGTTGCATTGTCACTGAGGTCGCCTGCGAATATTTCGGCAGCCTTGCCGATCTCTTCTTGTGTGGCGGCCAGTTTTTCGGCATTGCGGTCAACCAGCAACACGCCGGAAAAACCCTCGCCCAAAAATTTGCGCGCGATCGCTGCACCCAATCCTTGTGCACCGCCTGTGATTAGCGCCGTTCTCATGGTCACCTCATAATGAAAGGATCAGCCATCGGCACATCCGAGGTATTGATCCAGATGGATTTGGTGCGCGTGTAATCCCTGATGGCATCCATGCCACTTTCGCGCGCGTAGCCTGTATGGCCATTGCCGCCAAACGGCACAATGGGTGAAACCGCGCGGTAGGTATTCACCCACACCACCCCTGCCCTGAGGCTTTTTGCAAGCCTGTGGGCGCGGCCCAAATTCTGCGTAAACACACCAGCGGCGAAGGCATAGGCCGTGCCATTGGCCAAGCCTACGGCTTCATCTTCGGTCTTGAATTTGAGAACCGAGAGGACGGGGCCAAAGAACTCCTGCGTGACGCACGGCAATGTGGCCGTGGGGGCCAAGAGAATTGTCGGTTCAAAATAATAGCCAGCACCCTGCAATGCCTTGCCACCACACACGACCGTAGCTCCTGCCGCAACACTCTGCGCAATCAGGTGCCCGGCGCGCTGCAACTGGCGCTTGGTTGCCAGCGGTCCCATTTCAGTTGCCATGTCGAGGGGGTGACCGATTTTGATCCCGCCTGCCCGCTCGGCCAGCTTTGCCACGAAAGCATCGTGGATGGACTCGTGAATGAGCAGCCGCGAACCCGCCACGCAGGATTGCCCGGTGGCTCCCCATATGCCGGCGATCACGCCATTCAGTGCCGAGTCCAAATTGGCGTCATCGAAGACCAAAACTGGCGATTTTCCGCCAAGTTCAAGTGTTGTCACAGCGAAATTCTCCGCCGTGTTGCGCACGACATGGCGCGCGGTTTCGGGCCCGCCGGTGAAGGCCACGCGCGCCACCAGGGGATGAGACGTTAAAACCTGCCCGCAATCGGCGCCATAGCCCGTAATGATATTGACAACGCCCTTGGGAAAGCCTGCCTCGTGAATGAGCCTGGCAAAATGCAACAGGGGTGCCGGGCCATCTTCTGATGCCTTGATCACCACGGTGTTGCCGGCAGCAAGCGCTGGCCCCAATTTGGAAGCCGTCAAAAACATTTGGCTGTTCCATGGCACAATCGCTGCCACAACGCCCAAGGGTTCGCGTCTGGTTGAAACTTCGAGATCGGGCTTGTCGATGGGAAGGGTTGCCCCTTCAATCTTGTCGGCAAGACCTGCGAAGTAGCGATAGAACTCGGCCACATAGCCTGTCACAGCCGTGGTCTCACGGATCACCTTTCCGGTGTCGCGAGTTTCAAGTTCGGCTATGATATGGGCATCGCGCGCCACCAGATCGGCCAGTTTGTAAAGCAGCTTGCCGCGTGCCGTGGCGGTGAGCTTTGGCCACAGCCCATAGGTAAATGCCGCATGGGCAGCAATGACCGCCTTGTTGGTATCGGCGCTACTGGCTTTTGGCATTTCTGCCCAGCCAAGGCCTGTCGATGGGTCGATGCTTTCAAATGTTGCACCTAATTCGGCGTCACAAAACTCACCATCGATATAAAGTTGAAAACTATCAGCCACTTGCGGCTTCCTTCTCGGTCAGCGCTTTAACATTTGCCAGACCCTTGTCATAGTCGGGCCCAATGAAACGATCCATCAGAAGTCCCATCCAGCGGTCGAGGACGCCATCCAGCTTCATTTTGAAGCCCCAGATGGCCGATGTTCCGGTGGCTGCGGGTTTCAAATCCCAATAGGCAAAAGCTTTGCCCATGTTGCCAAGGTCAAGATCAACGCCAAGATGACTGTTTCCGACCGCTTCAGTGATGACTTGCGAGCCCACACCAACATTGGGATTGTTGGATGCCCAGCTCATCTTTTGGCCGACACCCGATTCCGGACCATCAAATTTGTAAGTCGTTGCGGGGTCAATATCGGCCCACGGTGACCACTCCTGAAAACGCCGGTAATTTCCCACCAGCGCAAAGATTTTTTCAGGCGGCGCATTGATAACGGTTTGCCGCTGCACGGTCACTTCATTTGGCAGAATGTATCCGCCGCCAACGAAGATAACAAAGAAAGCGGTGAGAAACCAAATGATCCCCTTGATGACCCTGTTCACAACTTTGCTCCACTCAAAAACCGCAACACCACGGTGTTCACCTGTTCAGGCACTTCCACCGGCATCATGTGCCGCGCCCCCGGCACAATATAACATTCCGCATGGGCAATCACGCCCGCCAGTTTTTGCGCCATGGCGGGAGTTGAGCCCGTGTCACGTTCACCCGTGATAACCAGGGTGGGACGCCGGAAATTTTTCAATGCCCCTGTCAATTCCATATCTGATTTCGCAAAGCACTCATAGGCGGCAAGAAAAGATGTGGCATCATTATTACGCAAAAGTGCGGCATAATAGGCCAACACCTCAGGTTTCGCATTTGGTGAAAACCAGCGGGCCAAGGCTGCCGAAATGATGGCCTGTGGCCCTTCCCGTTTGGCCAATTCCAGGCGTGCCAAAACGCCAGCACGGTCTGCATCGGTGCGGTCATAGACAGTGCTCATCAAAATCAATCTATCAATTTTGTCTTCATGTCTTGCCGCGTAGCCTTGTGCAATCATGCCGCCAAAGGAAAACCCGAGAAGCGAGAATTTTTGCAATCCCTGTTCTTCAACAAGGTTTTCAAGCTGGGTGACCCAATCGCCCAAAACAGCACCACGGCGGGTTTCTTCGCCGTGGCCCAAGAGGTCATAGGTGATGACATGGTGAGTGGCCGAGAAATTTCTCACCTGCTCTGCCCAAATGGATTGGTTCAAGCCAACGCCATGCAACAGAACAAGCGTGGGCAGAGTGCTCACGCCTTTTTCTCAGCCGCCATTTCTTCCATGTCCATATAGCGGTTGCCAATGCGGGGGAAGGCGCGACCCGTGGCTGCCCCGCCAATGGCCACCAGAATTTCATCCGGTCCTGGTGCATCGGGAACGGCAAACTCAAGCGTCAAATAATGCGAGCGATAACCCTCATCAATTTTGTGCATCATGGGAATTTGAATCGAGGACCCGGCCACGCCGCGCTTGTTGGTGAAGGCCAAATAGGATTTGCCGCCAACAGCACCGCGAAACTTGTTGCCAAACCGCAAGGTGTGAATAAGGCCGGAGGCATGCTCAATCTCGCCATTGAGGCCAACAACTGCCGCCTTGCCATAGGCTTCAATCCTTTCGCCACCACCCAGCTGCTCAAGCAACATGGGCACCAGGATATCACCCAGCACGGGAGCCATGGCCAATATCTCCGGTCGCAGGTCCTCAACAAAGCCCTTGCCAGTCCAGGGGTTTTGAATGACGGCTGCAATAGCTGCCATTTCAACCGGCATCTCGGGAGCCTTGCCACCTTCAATGTAGGTTGTTTCAATGAAGGTGACAGTTTTGCGAATAATAGGCTTCATCAAGTTTACTCCGCCGCCTGTTGCAAACCAACACGGCCTTTGAATCGTGGCATGACTTCTTCGGTAAAGAGCTTGACGGAGCGCATGCCCACGTCATGGTCAACACCTGGAAAATCTGACCATACCAGGAGCCGCTGCAGGTTCAGCACATCAATCATTTCCTCGATGCGGGCTGAAATCTCGTCGGGGGTTCCAAACAGCAAATTGCGTTCATCGAGGAAATCAACGGACAGCAAGTCGAGCTTGTTGGTGGTCTTGGGCAGTTCCTCGCCGAGATGGCGGTGATTATCGAGGCCGCGCCAATGGCAAACCCAGCGCAGGTAATCCACAATGCCGGGGCCGCCCAGGCGCTTGGCAGCGGCCTTGCTTTCGGCACAGAACATGTCGCGCACAAGCGATACGCCTTCGCCCAACTGCACGTCACGCTGTTGCTTCAGCGCCTTCTTGTCGCGGTATAATTCAAACCGGGGCTTCAGCGCATCGGTGGGCGGAATCCACATCATGGCGCCCATATTGTTTTCGGCGGCATATTGAATGGCCAAATGCCCGTCCACCACCTGGTGAATGGGTGGTGTGGGTTGTTGCAAAGTGCGCGGAACCACGGTGAGCTTTTGCAGTTCAAGGGTTTCCATGTTCTGGTATTCGGGGGATTTTGGCGACATGCCATGGTCCCAGGTAAAACCGGGGTCAGGATAGTTAAAGAACTCGCCCTTGAATTCAAAATACTGTTGTCCCCACGCGCGGCGCACCACTTCCAGGGCCTCGGCAAAAATACGGAAGTTTTGTGCGGGGTTGCGGGTGTCTGCCATTTTGTTGAGCTGCAAGGCTTCGCGCCCATAAATGCCGCGGCCAACACCCACTTCAATGCGGCCACCCGACAGGTGGTCAAGCATGGCAATATCCTCGGCAAAGCGTAAGGGGTGCCAGAAAGTGATGATGTTGGCGGCCTGGCCAATGCGGATGCGTTTTGTATGCGCGGCAGTCCAGGTGGACATCAGGACCGGGTTTGGTACAACTTCAAATCCCTCGTAGGAAAAATGGTGTTCGGTGTACCAAATCGAATCCCAGGCGTTTTGATCAAGGTATTGAGCCAGTGCGACCTGCTCCTTCATCAAGGTGCCATAGGGCTTGTTTTGGCGATTGGTAACGTTGGCGAAATATCCGAATTTCATCTTGGCGGGCTCCATCTGATAGGGTTTCAGAAAAATTGGCACACACCGATTTAGCTGACTGCCTGCCGACTTCAGCTAGGCCCCACGCTAACAGAACAATTATCGATTGTCACCACCCCAACGCATCAGCTATCGTCATTGCTGCTTGGTGCCGGTTGAGAAGCCGGAGAATCGGGAATGCGGTGAAATTCCGTAACGTGCCCAACGCTGTAAGGTGAACCGGGCGGCACATGCCACTGAAATCAAATTCGGGAAGGCGCCGCTTGGGGTGAAGCCAAAGTCAGAAGACCGGCCAGGCAAGATAGATGCCCCCTCGCGGATGGTGGGGGTGTTGCCACTCGCATCCCAAGGGGAACCACGATGCAGCACACAGAAAGCGGACTCATATCCGCTGGTCCTTTTTCCAATGAAGAACGCAATGCGGTTTACCGTGCGATTTTCACCCGCCGCGACGTGCGCAGCCAATTCCTGAATGACGCTGTCCCGGACGATGTGCTGGCAAAGCTGCTGACTGCCGCCCACCATGCACCATCGGTTGGTTTCATGCAGCCATGGAATTTTTTGGTCATCAAGGACCAAAACGTGAAGCAAAGCATTCAGGACGCGTTTCAGGTTGCAAACGCCGAAGCTGCCCGGCTTTTTCCCGATGAAAAGCGCGAACTTTACCAGTCCCTCAAGCTGCAGGGCATTAGCCAGGCGCCGATCAACCTGTGCATCACGTGTGACCGCAACCGTGGCGGCCCGGTTGTGCTGGGCCGCACCCATAACCGCGATACCGATCTTTACAGCACGGTTTGTGCTGTTCAAAATCTCTGGCTTGCGGCGCGGGCGGAAGGATTGGGTATTGGCTGGGTCAGTATTTTCAACACTGCGGACTTGTGCAAAATTCTTGGGCTGCCAGACCATGTGGTGCCTGTTGCGTACCTGTGTTTGGGCTGGGTTAGCGAACTTCACGCCAAGCCCGAGCTTGAAACCAAGGGCTGGCGCAATCGTCTTGATCTTAAAACACTGGTATTTCAGGACCTCTGGCAGAACCCTGCGAGCGCTGCACTCCAATCATCAATCGACAATCGTAATCTTTGTCGCTGACGGGCCGTATCTCTGCACCAGGCCATATAACTCGGCAGAATTGGTTGGGCTTATCCGCACACAGCCATGGGAGGCTGGCTGGCCAAGGTATTTGACATGGTAGGTGCCGTGAATGGCAAATCCGTAATGGAAAAATACGGCGTTGGGCATTGGCGCATTGTCATATTTCCTGGAGAAATAAACCCGTGCGGTGCGTTGCACGCCAAAAGATCCGCGCGGCGTGTGGTAACCTACCCGGGCGGTTGAAACTTTCCAGCTTCCATAGGGCCAGCCGTTCACCCTGACCAACATGGATTGGGATGACACATCAATAACAACATTCACGATCGGTGGAATCGATATCGGCGTTTTTGCGCCAGCCTGAGGTACACACAGCATGACCGCCAGCAGAGCAAAGGCTAGAACGGCATAAAGTCTTTTGAACATGTTTTCAGCCCTGAATCAGATCCCCATTTGAACAAACACGATGATCACGTGATATTCAATATGCAGCGCGGACACTTACGGTTGCGTTAATCAAACAGGAATTCGCGGCCAATTTTCACGCGGGGCACGCCGTCATAGGCGATAATATCTGCGGTTGCATAAGTCTCGGTGAGGGTTGCGGGCAGGAAACTTCCAGTTCCCACCATATTGAGCGGCGCCTTGGCGGCTCCCATGACCTGGCATTTTTGCGGGTCGAAGCCGGAGGATGCCACGATTTGCGCCTGTTTGTAGCCGGCATGGTCAAGTGCACGGCGCACGTGAATGATGGAAGCCACCGAAACGCCCTTGCCGAACAGAATGCGGCGCACCTTGTCCACAAGAATGTTGTTGGGGTCAAGCTGGAAGGCCCTGCCACCCAAGACCTGTTCAACGATATTGTATTCGCCTGACACGCCCAGCCAATGGCCAACGGCCTCAACGGATTTTTCGTAATCCAGTCCTTCAGCAAAGCGTCCGCCATGGGTATCAAGGCGCACGCCAAACGCCTTGCCGTGATTTTGCAATTTGGCTTCCTCATAGAACCAGGTGGCACAACGGAGTGAATCTGAAATCTCCTCGCCGGTATAATCCACCAATGCGATGAGGGTTTTGGCTTCCGGAATGGTTTTTGCAAACAGCTTCATGGCTTCCAGCACGTCGCCCTCGGTGTAGCCCACCAGTGCATGGGGCATGGTTCCCATGCCCGCACTGGCACCAAACAGCGGAGCAGTCAAATCCTGGGAGGAACCCACAAAGCCCTTGACACTTGCATCCGCCCGCTTGGCTGCCGCACTGCCAACTGCTGCGCCATAGGCTGCGAGTATGTTCATCTCAGCGCCACTGGCGTGTCTTGCGTGCATGTCCATAAAGGCGGCGTCAGGAATGGCCCTGCACATTTCATAGGCGTTGTTGGCTGAAACACAGGGAAAGCCAATTTTCTGCAACACCAGAGTTTCAACCTCTGAAAGCTTTGCCATGGATCCGGTGATCTCAAGCAACTTGCTTTCGGAGGGAACGACATCACCTTCTTCGTAAAACCGCTTGACCCGCGCTGAGGGCACCAGGCGATTGACCATGCGGATGGTGGGCTCAAGGGCTGCCACAACACGCCGGCGCATGAACACGGCAAAAGTCACATCCATGTCGCCATGATCGGCCACGATGCGGCTGGTGTTGGTGAAGTATTTATCGGTCTGGGTGGCAACGGGGCCGGCGGCCAAGGCAATATCCACCAGCTTGTCGAGGATGATTTCGTAACCCGGAATAAGTGGGGCGCGCTTGTCCATTTCAGCCCAGACGATTCATGAATTGTGCCGCCCCATCCTGCATCAGATCAACATCAACGGAGGCCGCCATAAACGTGTAGCCCATGGCGGAATAGGTTTTCACGATTTCAGTTGTGCCAGCGAATGCGCCTGCCACCAAGCCATTTCTTTCAGCGGCGGCGGCAATGCGTTGCATCGCGGCAAGGGTTTTTGGTGATGTCTTGTTCAGCTCGGCTCCGTTGGAAAGTGCAATCGACAAATCACTTGGTCCCACAAACAAACCATCAAGTCCGGGCACGGCGGCAATCTCGTCCACCGCATCAAGGGCGGCCTGGGTTTCAACCATGGCAAATACCCTGGTCATTGCATTGGCCTGCTGCAAATACTCAGCGGCGGTGAGACCGGTTGTCTGGGTTGCGGTGTAGCCACCCCAGCTGCGCCCCCCCGCTGGCGGATATTTGGCTGAGCGCACCACGGCTTCGGCTTCTTTGCGGCTGTTGACCATCGGCACGATAATCGCTGCAGCACCGGCATCAAGGCACTGGCCGATCAAGCCAGGCTCATTCCACAGCACGCGCACCACCGCCGGGCGCCCGGCATGGTTTATTGCCGCAATGATTCCCACTGCGTCGGAGAATGCAATCATGCCATGCTGCATATCAAGGCAGACGGCCTCAATCGGCAAGCGCGCCACCTGGCTTGCGAGCTGCGCACTGGGAATTGTGAGCCAGGTAAAAAGAAACGGCTTGGTTTTGTCGGCAAGCCGCAGCTTGAGATTAAAATGTTGAGCGCTCACTTGCCCGCCTTGATCTGCTCAAGGGCAACCGCCATCAGCTCATCCATGTGGCGGTGAATTTGGTGATCGGACTGTTGAACCTTCTTGGCGTCAAAATCTGCCCTGATCTTGCGAAACACGTCTTCGGTGCCCGCTTCTTCCACGTCAGCCATAACAACTGTCTTGGCGTAAGCTATTGCCTGCTCGCCCGAAAGGCCCATTTTTTCGGCAGCCCACAGGCCAACGAGCTTGGCTCTCCGGGCATGGGCCTTGAAAAGCGTTTCCTCGTCATGGGCAAATTTCGATTCGAAGCCTTTTTGACGCTTATCCATGTTCATGACGATCTCCTTTTTGTATATCCCATTGAAATAGCTAGTCACACCTGCCAAATCAACACCTCAAAGTCGTTGTGCGCTGCAATAAATGCAGCTAAAAGCCCGTAGGTATTGGGGGCGACATTGCCCTATGGTAAAACATGTGAACATTGCGTAGCCCTTCTGGCTTTATGCCAAGAGGGTGGTTAAGGGTTTTGATGAGGATAGTACAAATGACCACCAGAAGAACCCGCATTTATGAAGGCAAGGCCAAGATTCTCTATGAAGGCCCAGAGCCTGGCACGGTTATCGTGCATTTCAAGGATGATGCCACCGCATTCAACGCGCAGAAGAAGGCCGTCATCGAAGGCAAGGGCGTTCTGAACCAGCGCATTTCCGAATTTATTTTCACCCGCCTCAACGACCTTGGCATTCCAACGCATTTCATCCGCTCGCTGAATTTGCGCGAGCAACTGGTGCGCGAGGTGGAAATCATCCCGCTTGAAGTCATCGTGCGCAATGTTGCAGCAGGTTCGCTTGCCACCAAGCTTGGGCTTGAGGAGGGAACGCCGCTGCCCCGCTCCATCATCGAATTCTGTTACAAGAATGACGCGCTGGGTGATCCCATGGTGTCGGAAGAACACATCACGGCTTTCGGCTGGGCGGCTCCGCAGGAAATTGACGACATCATGCACATGTCGATCCGAATCAATGATTTCCTCACCGGGTTGTTCCTTGGCATTGGCATCAAGCTGGTGGACTTCAAGATTGAATTCGGCAGGCTTTATGAAAACGACATGATGCGCATTGTGCTGGCGGATGAAATCAGTCCTGATTCGTGCCGTCTTTGGGATACCAAGACCAACGACAAGATGGACAAGGACCGTTTCCGCCGCGACATGGGCGGGCTGGTGGAAGCCTATCAGGAAGTGGCCAAGCGCCTCGGGATTATCACCGTCAATGAAAAACCGGAACGTGCGAAGCCGAAGCTGGTAAAGAGTGACAAGTAATGAAAGCCAAGGTTAAGGTAACGCTGAAAAAAGGTGTGCTCGACCCGCAAGGCAAAGCCATTGAAGGTGCCCTTGGTTCACTGGGCTTTGGCGGTGTTGAAGGGGTGCGGCAAGGCAAGTATTTCGAGATTGACGTAGCCGAGACGGACAAGGCCAAGGCGATGACGGCGGTCAAGGCCATGTGCGAAAAACTGATCGCCAACACGGTGATCGAGAATTATGATATCGAGCTGGCCTAGAGGTTGCTATGGCAGAAGTGACAAACGATCTGATCTATGAAGTTCTAAAACAAATGCAAGGCGATCTTTCGCAGGTAAGATCCGACATGCGCGATGTGAAATTGCGTTTGACAGGTGTTGAAGAAGGGCTCGCTGGCGTCAATCGCCGCATGGACCGTTTCGAAGACCGGATGGAACGGATTGAGCGCCGTGTCGGCCTTGTAGATCATACACTGCCATGAAATCAGCCGTCATTGTATTCCCCGGCATCAATCGCGAAGGCGACATGATGCGGGCGCTTGCGGCGGTGACCGGCGTGGCGCCGGTGGCGGTCTGGCATACGGATGCGGAATTGCCGGAGGTGGACCTTGTGGTGGTTCCGGGCGGGTTTTCCTATGGCGATTACCTGCGCTGCGGGGCGATTGCGGCGCGCTCACCC
>JANMPF010000398.1:0-10778 GCA_031369725.1 Rhodobiaceae bacterium
GCAAAGCAACTCTAGCGGCAAACCTCAGACACCGTGCGATCTAGAGCAATGCGAGAGCGACCCCCTGTCAGAAAACGCTGCGTTCCAAAGTTGGGCTTCAGGCCAAACCACCCTATCTTTCTCCACTACTAGCATATGCAGGCTTGAAGCCAGGACGGGAACTTCCCCTCCACCTTCATTCCACCATCCCCCGCAGCACACCGCCTTGAACCACCGAAAATAGGCACGTCAACCCGCGCAAATCCCGCAAGGCCCCTTGCAGGAACATGATTTGACATGCGCGTTGCACACGCTAAATAACCGCCAGCAACTTCATTGGGAATTCCCGCATGGCAAGCCCACGCACACTTTACGACAAGATCTGGGACGATCACCTGGTTCATGAGGCCGACGACGGCACCTGCCTGCTCTACATCGACCGCCACTTGGTGCATGAGGTGACCTCCCCGCAGGCCTTTGAGGGCCTGCGCATGACCGGCCGCACCGTGCGCCACCCCGAGCGTACGCTCGCCGTGGTTGACCATAACGTGCCAACCACCGACCGCAGCAAGGGCATTGCTGAGGCAGAAAGCCGCATTCAGGTTGAAACGCTGGCCAGGAACGCCCACGACTTCGGCGTTGAATATTTCCATGAGCGCGACAAGCGCCAGGGCATCGTGCACGTGGTTGGCCCCGAGCAGGGCTTTACCCTGCCCGGCACCACTATCGTCTGCGGCGACAGCCACACCTCTACCCACGGTGCCTTCGGGGCCTTGGCCCACGGCATCGGCACCTCCGAGGTGGAGCACGTGCTGGCCACCCAAACCCTCATCCAGAAAAAAGCCAAAAACATGCTGGTCGATGTGAGCGGCAAACTCGCACCAGGCGCAACCGCCAAGGACATCATCCTCTCCATCATCGGCGAAATCGGCACCGCTGGTGGCACCGGTTCGGTGATTGAATTTGCCGGTGAGGCCATTCGTGAACTCTCCATGGAAGGCCGCATGACCATTTGCAACATGACCATTGAAGGCGGTGCGCGCGCCGGCATGATTGCACCGGATCAGAAAGCCTATGACTACCTGTACGGCCGCCCCAAGGCACCCAAGGGTGCTGACTGGGATGCGGCACGGGCCTATTGGGATACTCTGCACACGGATGAAAGTGCCCACTTTGACCGCGTCGTGAAGCTTGATGCCGCTTCCCTGCCGCCCATCGTGTCGTGGGGAACATCGCCTGAAGACGTGATGTCGGTGGCAGCAAGCATCCCAAACCCTGATGACATTGCCGATGAGGGCAAGCGCCAATCCAAATGGCGTGCCCTGGAATACATGGGGTTGAAGCCCGGCCAGAAAATGACCGATGTGGAACTCGATGTGGTCTGGATCGGCTCCTGCACCAATGGCCGCATCGAAGACCTGCGCAATGTGGCCAAAATTGTCGATGGCAAGAAGATCGCCGGCAATCTCGCCTATGCGATGATCGTTCCAGGCTCCGGCCTTGTGAAGGAACAGGCAGAAGCTGAAGGCCTCGACAGGATTTTCCTGGCGGCAGGCTTTGAATGGCGCGAACCCGGCTGTTCCATGTGTCTGGGCATGAACCCTGACCAGCTGAAACCCGGCCAGCGCTGCGCTTCCACTTCGAACCGCAACTTTGAAGGCAGGCAGGGTTACCGCGGCCGCACCCACCTAGTATCTCCCCAGATGGCAGCTGCCGCAGCCCTTGCCGGACGCTTTGTTGATATTCGCAACGTCCGCAAATGATGCATGTAATTAACGATTGATTCACGAAATCTTAAGGCTTATGTCACTGACAGGTCGGTATGGTGAATCACTTCATAAGTGGGTCGCGTTTTAGGGGAAGTCCTGTGGGTAATTCAGTTCAAGCCGATGCAAAATTCCTGCGTCGCATTTTTTTGGGCCTCGTGCTTTTGACACTCGCCGTTGGCGGCATTGTTGGCTTTACCACAGCACAGGCAATGACCGACGCAAGCCCCGTCGCGGCAAGCAACTAATCCGGCAATTCCAACGGCTTCAGCGCATCGAACCGATCGCCGGGGCCGGGATTGTCAGTGGGTGACGAACCACCCAGATGATGCATGATGCCCCACACGGCATTGAGTGCTGTTTGCACGGCACCTTCAACCCAGCCCGGCGTCCACGACACATCATCACCTGCAATGAATATTCCCCGTTCTGCCGCTTTCAAGTGCTCTTGCATGAAGTGGCAATACATCCGGTGGTTATAGCGATAGTGCCCCGGCAAGGCACCTTTGAAAGCGCCGAGAAAGTTAGGGTCCGATTCCCATGACACCGTGATGGGATCACCAATGATGTGCTTTTCCAATTCCAGATTGGGATAGATTTTCTGCAGCGCATCAAGCGCCAGCTTCACCCGCTTGTCCACCGGCAGCGGCAACATTTTCATGGCGTCACTCATCCACGAATAGGTAAGGCAAATCACGCCCGGCTTGTCATCACCATTGTCAAACAGATAGGTGCCGCGGGTGAGGCGGTCGGTGAGTGTCATGCTCATCAGGTCGCGGCCCGTGTGCGGGTCCTTGTCTTTCCAGAATGGCCGGTCCGTCATCACAAAAGTCTTGGAGGATTGCATGTAGCGCGTACGGTCCAGCGCCATCCACATTTTCGCCGAGAACAAACTCTCATCAACCTGCATATAGGTGGTGAGTATCCAGCTTTGCACTGTTACCAGAACCGCATCATAAAGCTTGGCGTCGCCCCAGCGGTCCGTCACCGCAATCTTGTCCGTCCCGGCCCGGTCGATACGGGTGACGCCTGGGCGTGGCGCTCCCTTGTGCAAAGACTCCAGCGTTGTTCCCTTGGGCCAATGGGCCATCTTCTCCGGCGCTTGCTTCCACAAGCCCCGCGGCACCTGTTCCACGCCACCTACAATATAATGCTGGTTCTCATCGCAGTCGGTTGCCACCACCCGCAAGATTTCCAGCATGGAATTGGGATAATCCGAATCCCACCCCCCGGTGCCAAAGCCCACCTGGCCAAACACTTCGCGATATTTGAAAGGCTTGTCGGCAAAGGCATAGGACGTGGCCACAAAGTCATAAAAACTGCGGTCATCCCAAATCGGAATGAGCTTGTCCCAAATCTTCTTCAAAGCGCCAACATCACGCTCGCGAATGGCCTGCCGCAGAGCGGTGATCCCCGCACCCTCCTCCAAAGCCTTGGCCCAGGCAGCCCCGATTTCCTTGAACATGGGCGGCAGGTCGGAAGTCTTCTCCACATAGAGTGTTTGGCCTTCAAGATCGACAACGGTGGAATTTGCAGCAGGTGGCGAAAGCGGATTTGGAAACGGCTTCTTGTGCAGGCCAAGCATGTCTACATAGTGGTAGAAGGCGGTGGAAGATTCGGGAAATCGCATGCCGCCCAATTCCGCGATGATGCCTTCTGCTCCCTCAAAAGCCTGGGAGCGCAAACGCCCGCCCATGCGGCCTGCCTCATAAATCACCGGCTTCAGGCCCATTTTCAAAAGCTCAAAGGCCGCCGTCATGCCTGCCATGCCAGAACCTATGATGGCCACTTCCTCGCCATGACGGTGGGAAGGTACGGCACCCAGACCTGCGGGATGCTTTATCCAGTCATCGAACGCAAACGGGAAATCCGGACCGAAATTGGTGACAGGCTTTGACACATCAGAATCGAGCGCAAAAAAATTGGTTGAAGCAGTCATGGGGCGTTCCTCCGGTTGGAGTGAGCTTGCCATAAAAATAATGAACCGGCCAAGGGGAGATTGCGTGGCCGGTTCGAAGGACGTCAGAGAGTGTTAATTGCAGGTCCAAACCTTGTGGTGCTTGATGATGTAGGCGGTGTGCCAAGAGTTCCATTTCTTGTAGGAAACCCATTCAAAGCCACAGTCGCCATAGCTGTCATCATAGCCATAGCCGCTATCAACCACGGGATAGTAGGGATAGGGCTCGCCATAGGCAAATCCGGGAACCCCCAACCCTAAGTTAACATTTACGTGAATTTTGGCCGAAGCGGTTGAGGCAGATGCGGTTGCAAGAACGGCAGCAGCTGAAGCAGCGATGAGAAGATTGCGGATCATGATTTTGGTTCCCTTGGATTTAACTCATTTCGGCATGATTGCCGTTGATGCAGCAAGTCATAGGCGATCCGGCCTGAACCAATTCTGAGGCCGGTATTTATCTGCCGTTCATGTTGCAAGAAACCCTCCCCGCCTGTATGAACCCGCCGATGACGACGATTTTCATAGACGGCGAGGCTGGCACCACGGGACTTCAAATCCGTGAGCGTTTGGCTGCCCGCACCGATATTGACCTGTTAAGCATTGCCCCTGAAAAGCGTAAAGATGCAAACGCCCGCCGGGATCTCTTGAATTCGGTGGATGTGGCCATTCTTTGCCTGCCTGATGCGGCAGCAAAAGAAGCCGTGGGCCTGATTGATGCCAAATCCAAAACCCGCGTGATTGATGCCTCCACCGCCTACCGGGTGGACCCGCAGTGGGCCTATGGTTTTGCCGAGCTGAGCCCTGCCCAAAAGACCAGGATCGCCGGTGCCACCCGGGTATCAAACCCCGGTTGCTACCCGCAAGGCTTTATTGCCGTTATAAAGCCGCTGATTGATGCAGGCGTTCTGGCCGCTGACTATCCCTTCACCTATAACGCGGTTTCCGGTTACACGGGCGGCGGCAAGAAGATGATCGAGGAATTTGTCCGGCAAGGGGCCAATTCTGTGCCCTATTCACCCTATGGTTTGACCCTGAACCACAAGCACCTGGCTGAAATGAAACTTTATGCGGGCCTTGCACAGGACGCGATTTTCCAGCCTGCCGTTGGCAATTACGCCCAAGGCATGCTGGGCACTGTTCCACTGTTTCTGGGCCTGTTCAAAAGGCAAACCAGCCTGGCAGATATTCAAGCCATTCTGAGCACGGCCTATGCTGAAAGCACTTTCATTGCAGTAGCCGACACGGCAAACATGGAGCGCTCCGAAGCCGTGAATCCGGAAAGCCTGAACAACACTAATCGCATGCGCCTCCACGTTTTTGGCAATGATGCGCGCGGCCAGGTTCTGCTAACCTCCATATACGATAATCTCGGCAAGGGTGCATCCGGTGCCGCCGTGCAAAATTTGAATCTCATGATTGGCGCTGAGGAAAGTCTCGGCGTTGATCTTCCCGTCAAGAAATAAAGGTGAACCCATGGAAAAATTCAACAGGCTCGATGGTGTGGCGGCCCCACTGAACATTGTCAACATCGACACCGACATGATCATTCCAAAGCAGTTCCTCAAAACCATCAAGCGCACCGGCCTTGGCAAATCCCTGTTCTATGAAATGCGCTACACGCAAGGTGGTGTGGAAGTGCCGGAATTTGTGTTGAACAAGCCAGCCTACCGCCAGGCACAAATCCTTGTGGTCGGCGACAATTTCGGCTGCGGCTCATCACGCGAGCATGCTCCCTGGGCCCTGCTCGATTTCGGCATTCGCTGCGTGATCTCGACAAGTTTTGCGGACATTTTTTACAACAATTGTTTCAAGAACGGCATTCTGCCAATCGTGGTTTCACCCGATGATTTGAAAAAGCTCATGGATGATGCCGATCGCGGCAGCAATGCCACCCTTTCCATTGATTTGCCCAATCAGGAAATCCGGGGCCCCGATGGCGGCACGGTGAAGTTTGATCTCGACCCCTTCCGCAAGCATTGCCTGTTGAACGGTTTGGACGACATAGCGCTTAGCCTGGAAAAAATCTCGTCCATTGACAGTTTTGAGAAGAAGCAGGCATCCGCCCGGCCCTGGTTGTAATTGCAAGGCATCATCAATACCGTTCTCCCCGTCTTCGGACTTATTGTTCTTGGCATTGTCTTTGCGCGTGCCAGAATTGTTGATGGGGCAACGGCCAGGGGCCTGACGCAATTCGTCTTCATGCTGGCCATTCCTGCCTTCCTGTTCCGCACCGTTGTCACCATGAAGCCGCAAGAGGCTGCACCCTTTGGATTGTGGATTGTTTTTTTTGGTGGCCTCGCCGTTACATGGGTCATAACGGCACTGCTCTCGCGCAAAGTGAAAAGCCTCTCGCCTTCGGGCGGGGCCGCAGCCAGCATGGCAGCCGGTTTTGGCAATTTGGCACTGCTTGGAACGCCGCTGATCCTTTCCCACTATGGCGAGCAGGCCGCCATTCCGCTGGGCCTCATTTTATCCGTGCACGCACCCGTTCTGTGGTTTGCCGCCTTGTTGCACCGCGAACTCGCCCGCCATAGCGGCAGCTTTTCGATGCTCAAATTGGCCCGTGAACTCTTTCTCAATCTCGCCAGCAATGGCATTGTGCTGGCCCTCGTCGGTGCTGCCATCTGGGGTCAAACCGGACTTGGCCTTCATCCTGTGGTTGACCGCATTCTTTCCATGCTGTCTGACGCCAGCATTCCAACAGCCCTCTTTGCCCTTGGTCTTTCGCTTTCCACCTATTCCCTGCATGGCCAATGGAGTGGCATGGCTCTTCTTATCGCCATGAAAATGCTTTTCATGCCCATAATGGTGTTTCTATTGGCGCACTATCTCGTTTCCATTCCACCCTTCTGGGCCCAAATAGCAATATTGCTGGCCGCCATGCCAACGGGTGCCAATGCGTTCCTGTTTGCCCACCGCAATGAGGAATCCGTGGCCGCAGTCTCTGCCGCCATCGCTCTTGGCACCGGCATTGCGGCCATTACGGTTTCAGTTCTGCTTTACCTGATGGACGCTGGCACAATTTAGCCTGGCACGAGAACCCAATAGTCCAGTTCCAAAATAACGCCGGGCATTTCGGTGGTTGCATCTTCCGTTGGAAAGCCGGCACACGGCAAATCCCGCGTCGCCCTGGTCAAAATGCGAAGCGCGCCGGCACCGCCGTGGATTGCCTTGTCAATAATTTCCGACCAGGCAAACACCGTCCCGCCAGCAAACAACGGCGCCACGTGGCGACCTCCGTTGATGGCCACAATATGATAGGCATTGGCAAGTCCATTGAAGCTGAGCGCCCGCGCCAGTGACATGACATGCCCACCATAAATCAGGCGTCGGCCAAACCGCCCCGAGGATTCCGCCAACTGGTTGAAATGCACCCGTGCCGTATTCTGGTAAAGCCGTGTCGCCAATTGGTGTTCGGCTTCTTCAACAGTCATGCCATCAAGATGGTCAATCTTTTCGCCAATGGCATAGTCGTCAAGGCGGTGCGGCGAGCCTGAAAGGGCAAAATCCCAATGCCTGATCGTGTCACCCTTGTGAACTGCAACAACTTTCGCAAGCTCAGGCACATGGGGAGTTGGGGCCGGTGATTTCTCATCCCGCTTGCGCACCATAACCCAGCGCACAAAACTTAAAACCTCTTCATCACGCTGGTTGAACCCGTGTGAGCGCACAAAAACTGTGCCGGTTCTGCCGTTGGAATTTTCCCTGAGGCCAATCACTTCCGATCGCGCCGATAAAGTGTCACCGGGATAGACCGTTTTCGAAAAGACACATTCCGCATAACCAAGATTGGCTACCGCATTGAGTGATATATCCGCGACGGTTTTTCCGAACACGATGTGGAACACCAGCAAATCATCAAGCGGTGATTGTGGGTATCCAACTATACGCGCGAATTCATCGGAACTCTGCAACGCAAAGCGCGACCCGTACAGCGCAGCGTAAAGCGCCTGGTCGCCCGTTGTTACCGTGCGCGGAGTTGCATGTATGATCTTCTGCCCAAGCTTGAAATCCTCGAAGAAATTGCCAGCGCTGGTCTTAAGCATGGGAGATCGCCTCAACAATTGCCACGAGGCGTTCAGCCATGGCCAAATGCAGGCGTTCCACCATCCGCCCTTCAATCGTGATAACGCCTTTCGAAGAATTTTCTGGCAAGGCAAAGCTCGCAATGACTTTGCGCGCCCATTCCACATCGGAAGGAACAGGCGAAAACATTGCGTTGCATGCCGCAACTTGTGAGGGATGAATCAAGGTCTTGCCATCCATGCCCAACTGCCGGCCCTGCTCGCATTCGGTTTTAAAGCCGGCCTCGTCCTTGAAATCATTATAAACACCGTCAACCACATCGACCCCATAGGCCCGCGCGGCCAGAACCACTGTCGAAAGCCACGCCAACAACGCAAAGCGCGAGCCTTCGGCCGCTGCCCGCGTTTCCTTGATGAGATCATTGGTGCCCAAAACCAGGCACGCGGGGTTTGCGGCGGCAATTTCACGGGCATTGAAAATCGCCAGGGGCCGTTCGATCATTGCCCACATGGCAGTGCGGTCAGGTCCGCCCGCTTGGGAAAATACTTGCCTCACGTTGAGAATATCACCCGGTGTCTCGACTTTGGGAATGAGCACCGCATCGGGTGCTACTTCTGCCACCATTTTAAGGTCATCATTGCCCCATGGTGTGTCCAGGTTATTAATGCGCACTACCAATTCACGCCGCCCGTAACCACCAGTCTTGACGGCGGCTGCCACCTGTTGGCGTGCTTCGCCTTTGGCATCAGGCGCAACCGAATCTTCCAAATCCAATATAAGTGCATCCGCCGCAATGGATTTGGCTTTTTCCAAAGCCCGCCCATTGGCACCGGGCATATAGAGAACGCTGCGTCGTGGTTTGATGGTCATGGCAGCATTCCTAGCTTCTTGCCGAAAATAAGTGAAGCCATGCTTTCAGGGTCCTTGTGAGAAGAACAGGGATTAGGCACAATATCGGTCATGGAACACGTTGATGTAGCAATTATTGGTGGTGGCGTTGTAGGCAGCGCCACCGCCTATTACCTCAAGAAAAATGGTTTTGCAGGCTCAGTTGCCATTATTGAGAAGGACACCACCTATCAATTTGGCTGCACCGGACGCTCGCTTGGGGGCATTCGCCAGCAGTTTTCAACACCTGAAAATATTGAGCTTTCCAGGTTTGGCTTGCGGCTCATCCGCAATCTCAAGGCCGAATTCGGTCCAGAAGCAGATGTAAGCTTCCATGAAAACGGTTACCTCATCATGGCCTCGGAATCAGGCCTTCCCATTCTTGAGGAAAATCACCGCACCCAAATGGCCAATGGCGCCGATAATGTCATTCTGAAAGATCAGGACCTGACCGCAAGGTTTTCCTGGCTCATGGGTGAAGGTGTGGCGGGCGGCTGCTTTGGGCTTTCGGGCGAAGGTTGGCTTGATCCCTATTCGTTGATGACCCTCCTGCGCAAAGCAGCAGTCGCGATGGGTGTAAGGATTATCCCCCGGCAAGTGACGGGAATTGCTGACGGGGCATCTTGCCTTACACTGTCAACTGGCGAAACGCTGACCTGCTCTCACCTCGTCAATGCAGCAGGAACGGCGGCCGGTGATGTGGCAGGTCTTGCGGGCATCATGCTCCCCGTTGGCCCTCGCAAACGCTACGTCTATTTGTTGGATTGCCCGCTAGCCAGCGAGGCCCTGCATGCAGCCCCCCTCACAGTTGAACCCACAGGCGTCTATTTCCGCCCTGAAGGTCGCAATTTCCTTACCGGTCTTTCACCGCAAGAGCACGAAGAACCCACCGACATGAATTGGGATGTGGATTACGGTTTCTTCGAGGAACGCATTTGGCCCGTTCTGGCCACACGCGTTCCGCAGTTTGAAACGATCAAGGTAATCAATGCCTGGGTAGGCCAATATGACTACAATGCATTCGATCAAAATGCTGTGCTGGGTGCCCATCCCGAACTCAGGAATTTCTATTTCGCCAACGGCTTTTCCGGCCACGGATTGCAACAGGCCCCGGCTGCTGGAAACGCCCTCGCCGAACTCATCATGCATGGCACCTATCGCACCATCAATCTCGCGCGGTTTGGTTATGGGCGCATCGCACGCAACGAACCCCTATATGAAAAAAACGTCATTTGATGACCCGCCAGGTCCTGAGCATATCCTCACAAGTGGTTTACGGACCCGTAGGCAATACGGCGGCGGTGCCTGCCTTGCATGCGGCAGGATTTACCGTGCTGCAAGTCCCTACCATCTTTCTGTCCAATCACCCGGGCCATGGCAAACCTTCTGGCGTGCGCCTGCCTGCCGCGGAAATCGATGCAATTCTGAAAAAGCTTGCGGCACTGGATGTTCTCAATGACTGTGTTGGGGTTCTGACGGGTTACTTTGCCGATGCCGAGCAAGTCATGATAGCTGCCGCATGCATCCGTGAAATGAAGCAGAACAATCCCGAACTCTATGTCGTCGTCGATCCGGTACTGGGTGATGGTGACAGCCTTTATGTTTCAGTCGAGGTTGCCGAAGCCATTCGCGATGAATTGTTGCCGCTGGCAAGCTGTATAACACCCAACCGTTTTGAATTGGCTTGGCTGACCGGCAGGTCAGTGTTGAATAGGTCCGATGCGGTTAGTGCCGCGCGATATTTGTCATGTGGTGAAGTGTTGGCAACGTCAATTCCCGTTGATGATGGACGCATCGCCACACTCGCCATCTCCAATTCTGAATCAACAGAAACCATCTCGCGTCTGAAACCATCCGTGCCCCACGGGACCGGAGATTTTCTCGCAGGTCTTTACCTCGCCTGCCGCTTGAACGGCTATGAACTTGCCCAAGCACTAAATCTTTCGTCAGCCATTTTGGAGCAAGCCATCACGCGAAGTGTTGGTCAGTCATGGCTGGATGTCATTGGAGTCCTGCATGAGCATTAATCGCGCGGCAATCATGGAAGCCACCAGTCGCATTGCACCTTTTATTCGCCAAACGCCGGTGCTGGACGTGGGTCTGCCGGGCCTGGCAACGCCACTGTGCCTTAAGCTTGAATTGTTCCAGCATAGCGGCAGCTT
>JANMPF010000299.1:0-3989 GCA_031369725.1 Rhodobiaceae bacterium
CATCACCGAGCATGGCTTGCGCATTGTCTGGCTTCTGGCGGAGGCAGACCGGGTGCGCTATGGTATTTTCCGCCAGGCGGAATTTGGCGCCGTTGAAATCGACGCAATGGTTTTGCGAGGGATATTGGACAACCTGCTGGAAATTCGCCAGGCGGTGATTGCATGGACCGGACAAAACAATGACTGATGCACCCCAAAAACCCCTGCATGTGCTTGTTGCGGCACTGCTTTTGCCGGCCTCCGGCCACGTGCTGCAGGGCCGCCCGCAACGTGGCCTCATGTTTTTGTTTTTCATGATCATATTGGGGTGGGCCAGCGGCCACATTATGCCCCCTACAGCAAGTTTCTTTGGCCGCCATATCGGCGGATTTTTTGTCTATGGCATGTCAATCATCGATGCCTATAAATGGTCGAAGATAAAACTGGAAGTTTGGAAACACGCGCAATCAAGGAGCGACAATGGAGACTGACCCTGAAGGATTGCGCGTTTACCACTATAAGCCGGTTGGCATTGGTGACCGCATTGCGCTAGGTGCTGTGAAATTCCTGCGGTTTTTTGCCGACCTGTTTTTCCAGAAGCGCTATGGACACCGCGCCGTGGTTTTGGAAACCGTGGCAGCAGTTCCCGGCATGGTGGGAGGTGCCCTTACCCACCTCAAATCCTTGCGGCGGTTCCAGGATGACCGTGGCTGGATCAAGACATTGCTGGACGAGGCCGAAAACGAACGGGCCCACCTCATGACATTCGTTCATGTGGCCAAGCCCAACGTGTTTGAGCGGGTGCTGATCATCATCGCGCAAGGCATATTTTTCAATGGCTTCTTTTTCGTTTACCTGTTCTGGCCCCGGGTTGCGCACCGTTTTGTTGGCTACCTCGAAGAGGAAGCGGTTTACAGCTACACTGAATATCTTGCCGACATTGACGCAGGCCGGGCGGAGAACATACCTGCTCCGCAATATGCCATCGACTATTGGAAATTGAAACCGGATGCCCGGCTGCGGGATGTTGTCATTGTCGTGCGGCTCGATGAAGCCGGCCACCGCGATGTAAACCACGAATTCTCCGATGAAATTGCCGGGCGCAAGCCCATTGACGAAGAGACAGATTGACTATGCCCGACGGGGAAATTTTTTCCCTCGTTTCCGCATCCGGCCAATGCCGCCCTCGAAAGTGGCAAAACTGACATTCAGAAATGGGTATCAATGCCCGTTAGGCTCCGCTAAAAACTTCCCAGCATAATCTGCAACAACGACAGGAGTTTTCATGAATGAATAAGTGGCCCGTGCATGCAACCTGGAATGGCCCCATTGTGATGATCGGTTTTGGTTCGATTGGCCGGGGAACACTGCCGCTGATCTTGCGCCACATCGCATGTGACAAATCAAAAATCACCGTCATCGATCCGAAAACATCATGGAGCCATTTGTTGGAAAAGCAGGCGATCTCGCATGTGCGTGAAGCCATCACAAAACAGAATTACAGATCGATCCTGGAACCCTTGCTCACGTCCGGACCTGGCCAAGCGCTGATCGTCAATCTTTCGGTGGATGTGGGCTCCATTGATATCATCAAGCTCGCCCACGACACCAATTCGCTATGTCTTGATACGGTAAATGAGCCGTGGCCAGGCTTCTACTACAATACCAAAATAGATAACGCGGACCGGACAAATTATGCGGTGCGCGAAGATTTGCTGGCGCTGCGGCGTAAACTGAAAACGGGACCAACGGCTGTATCGTGCTGTGGGGCAAACCCCGGCATGGTGTCATGGCTGGTCAAGCGCGCCTTGCTCGACATGGCGCGTGACATGAAAATTGCGGTGAAGGAACCCACGACGCGCGAGGCCTGGGCCAAATTGATGAAGCGGCTTGGCGTAAAAGGCATTCACATTGCAGAACGCGATACACAACGCGCCAAGAATCCAAAGCCGCTGGATGTGTTCATCAACACTTGGTCGGTTGACGGATTTATCTCTGAAGGTCTGCAACCTGCTGAACTTGGCTGGGGAACCCATGAAAAGAAACTTCCCTATGATGGAAAAAGGCACAAACACGGCAGCGGCGCTGCAATCTATTTAAACCGGGCGGGTGCCGATACGAGGGTGCGGAGCTGGGTGCCAACGTCGGGCGCGCATTTTGGCCTGCTGGTTACCCATAATGAAGCAATTTCCATTTCCGACTATTTCACCGTGCGGGTTGGCAAAAAGGTTACCTATCGTCCCACCTGCCATTATGCCTACCACCCATCCAATGACGCGGTACTCTCGGTTTTGGAAATGTTTGGGGCGGGCGGCAAGCGCCAATCGGCATCCCACATTCTGGAAGAACAGGAGATTGTGGATGGCGGAGATGAACTTGGCGTGTTCCTTTATGGACACAAGAAGAACGCCTACTGGTATGGCTCAAAACTTTCCATTGGCGAGGCGCGCGAGCTTGCCCCTTATCAAAACGCCACGGGCATGCAAGTGACCTCGGCTGTGCTGGCAGGCCTGGTTTGGGCCATTGAAAATCCCAAGGCTGGCATTGTGGAAACCGAGGAGATGGATTTCCACCGTTGCCTGGCAATCCAGACGCCTTATCTTGGTTCATTGAACGGCATCTACACGGACTGGAACCCGCTGCAGGGGCGCGGCGAATTCTTTGAAGAGAAGTTGGACCGGAAAGACCCGTGGCAATTTTCGAACATGATTGTGCGGTGAATCAACTTTCCTCCATGGGAGACCGTTGCGTCGTTATTCTGCCGAGTGCTTCGAGGCTCACGGTCGTTGACCGTGAGCACCTCGAGCCATGAGCGAAATCAATATGTTACCTCACCCTGAGGTGCCCACGCAGTGGGCCTCGAAGGGCCTGATGCAATGAAACTCGAGTTATGCAACAGTCCCCAAGACGGGGAAGTAGATAATGAGTGGTGCTTGGGTTTACATTCTGCGATGCTCTGACGGCAGCTATTATACGGGCTTAACCAAACAGCAGGAACCAGAGGCACGGGAATGGGAACACAACGAAGGCATTTATGAAGATTCCTACACCTCAACACGTCGCCCCGTGAAACTGGTCTATGCCGAGAATTTTGAAATGGTGGTTGATGCGATTGCGGCAGAGCGGCGGATAAAGGGTTGGTCGCGTGCAAAGAAAGAAGCTTTGATGGCGGGTGACTGGCAAATACTTGTGGAACTGTCGAAGCGACGGGGTGGGAAAGCTTAGTCGGCCATGGAGCAGGTGCTTCGAGGCCCGGCTACGCCGTGCACCTCAGCATGAGGCAATAATTGAAACCCTCACCCTGAGGTGCCACACCATGGAACAGGTGCTTCGAGGCCCGGCTACGCCGTGCACCTCAGCATGAGGCAATAATTGAAACCCTCACCCTGAGGTGCCCACGCAGTGGGCCTCGAAGGGCCTGATGCGATTAATCTCGAATTATGCAACGGTCCCCATCGGAGAAAAAGAGCTAAATCAGGATTTGTGAAGATGATTCGTAATATCCCAACAATCTTAGCGATCACAGTTCTGGCCGTCCTGGTTTCGCCCATGGCCATTGCCGCACCACAGCCGGGCATTGCCATGCATGGGGAGCCGGCACTTGCGGCGGATTTCAAGAACCTGCCCTATGCCAATCCGGATGCGCCACAGGGCGGCACGCTCAAGCAGGCGGTTACCGGCACGTTCGACAGCATTTCACCGTTTATCGTCAAAGGCACTGCGGCCATTGGCATTCGCACCTATGTGGTGGAAAGCCTCATGGGGCGCAATTGGGACGAGGCTTTTTCGCTGTATGGCCTGCTGGCAGAGTCGATTGATGTTTCTGATGACCGGCAAAGCATCACATTCAAAATTCGCCCGCAAGCCAGGTTTTCCGATGGTACGGCGGTGACGGCGGCAGACGTTATTTTTTCCATGGAAACACTGCGCGACAAGGGCCGCCCGAACTTCAAAAATGCATTCTCCAAAATCACCAAATATGAAACACCTGATGATCATACGGTAACTTT
>JANMPF010000300.1:0-3852 GCA_031369725.1 Rhodobiaceae bacterium
GCGCGTCGGCTCGTCGAGAATGAGAATGTCGGGCCCTGAAAACAGCCATTTGCTCAACACGACTTTTTGCTGGTTGCCGCCGGAAAGATTGACGGTGGTCTGGAATACGCCGGAGCAGCGAATGCCCAGGTCCTTGCGGTACTTGTTGGCGACCGAAAGCTCGCGCAACTCGTCAATCACGGTGTTCTTCGAAACGCCTTCGAGATTGGCCAATGTCACGTTGTGCTTGATGTGATCAATCAGAATGAGGCCATAGGTCTTGCGGTCCTCGGTGGCGTAAGCAAGGCCCGCCTTCATGGCCTTTGGGATGGTGGATACATCGACAACTTTGCCCCTGATTTTCACTTCTCCGGTAATTTTCTTGCCATAGGCACGGCCAAAAATGGACATTGACAGTTCGGTGCGCCCTGCCCCCATGAGGCCGGCAATGCCTACCACTTCGCCGGCCCGCACATTGAGGTCCACACCCTTTATGACCTGGCGGTCGGCATGCAGCGGGTGATAGACGCTCCAGTTTTTCACTTCAAAAATGGGCTCGCCAATTTTTGCATCGCGGGCCGGATAACGGTCGTTCATTTCACGGCCGACCATGGCCTTGATGATGCGGTCTTCGCTGACTTTTTCCTTGTTGCAGTCAAGCGTGTCCACCGTCTTGCCGTCACGCAGAACGGTGATCCGGTCGGCCACCTTGGAAACTTCATTAAGCTTGTGGGTGATGAGAATTGAGGAAATGCCCTGGGCCTTGAATTCTCTCAAAAGAGCCAACAATGCGTTGGAATCGGTTTCATTCAAACTGGAGGTGGGTTCGTCGAGGATGAGAAGTTTTACCTTCTTGTTCAGGGCCTTGGCAATTTCAACGAGCTGCTGCTTGCCAGTGCCAATATTGGTGATCAGCGTATTGGGATGTTCCTTCAGACCCACCTTGTCGAGGAGTGCCCGGGTGCGGCCAAACGCTTCAAACCAATTGATGACGCCGTTCCTGGCCGGCTCATGACCCAGGAAAATGTTTTCGGCAATCGACAATAGCGGCACGAGGGCAAGTTCCTGGTGAATGATGATGATGCCGGTGCTTTCACTTTCGGCAATGGTTGAGAATTTGCGCTCCTGACCTTCAAGCACGATCTCGCCTGTGTATGTGCCATGTCCATAAACCCCAGACAGCACTTTCATGAGGGTTGACTTGCCCGCGCCATTTTCACCGACCACGGCATGAATTTCGGCAGGCATTACGGTGAGATTGACATTTTCCAGGGCTTTCACGCCCGGAAATGTTTTCGTAATACTGCGCATTTCTAAAATGGGTTGCATGTCTCCCCTTCGTGGCCCTGCCGCGTTTGCCGAACTTTATGTTCAGTCTTATTGCCTGGTACCATAAAACAAAAAACGGGGGCTCCGCAAGAACGGAGCCCCCGCCATATCAACTATTAATTATCAATCTTGTCCTGGGTGTAATAGCCGGAGTCGACCAGGATTTTCTTGATGTCGGCCTTGACCACCGGATATGGGGTGAGCAGGTAAGCCGGAACAACCTTGACACCGTTGTTGTAGGTCTTGGTGTCATTCACTTCTGGTTCCTTGCCCGACAGAACAGTGTCAACCATCTTGGCGGTTACCTTGGCGAGTTCGCGGGTATCCTTGAAGATTGTCGAATACTGTTCGCCTGAGATAATGGCCTTGACGGATGGCAATTCGGCATCCTGACCGGTTACGATTGGCATTTTCTGGTCGCCGGTGCCATAGCCCACGCCCTTGAGCGAGGAAATGATACCACGTGACAGGCCATCGTAAGGCGACAACACGCCATTTACTTTCTTGTCGGTGTAGTTGGCTGACAGCAGGTTGTCCATGCGGGCCTGGGCCACCGCGCCATCCCAACGCAGAGTACCCACCTTGTCCATGCCCATCTGGCCGGAAACGATAACGATCTCCTTGCTATCAATCATCGGCTGCAACACGGACATTGCGCCATTGTAGAAATAGGCAGCGTTCGTATCGTCTGGCGAGCCACCGAACAATTCAACATTGTAAGGGCCTTTACCGGAGGCCTTGAGGCCTTCGATGAGCGAGTTGCCCTGCAGAACGCCTACGCCGAAGTTGTCAAACGTGGTGTAGTAATCAACGTTTGGCGTTTTGCTGATCAAACGGTCATAGGCAAACACCTTGATGCCGGCATCGTGGGCTTTTTGCAGAACGTCCGACAGGGTTGTTCCGTCGATTGCCGCAATGATCAAAACCTTGGCACCCTTGGTGACCATGTTTTCAATCTGGGCAAGCTGGTTTGGAATGTCGTCTTCAGCATATTGCAGGTCAGTGGCGTAACCCATTGCGGTGAATTCCTTCACCATGGATTCGCCGTCAGAAATCCAGCGGGTTGAAGACTTCGTCGGCATTGAAATGCCAATCAAGCCCTTTTCTGCAGCGTGGGCAGTTCCTGCCACTAGCAAAGCACTCAAACTGGCCGATGCGACCAGGAAACTTCTACGATTAATCATGTATTCCTCCCAAAATGCAGTATTACTGCGAACATAATTTTCTTAGCAGTTGAGCCAAGAAGCGCTAGTGTTAGGAGATTGGACGCCTTCGCGCAATCGTTATTTGTATGATAATTAAGGACTAACTGAGAAAAACATGAATCCGGGGAACCTCCACCAAAAAAAGCCATTGGCCAAGACCAACGACAGCAATTTGCATCGCAAGCTGGCCCAAAGCATAGGAAATCAGATACTTACAGGCGTTTATGCGCCTGGTGCCATTCTTCCCAATGAAGCTGATTGGTGCCGGATTTATGGCGCAAGCCGCACGACGGTGCGGGAAGCCGTAAAAACACTCAATGCCAAGGGCCTGCTTAAATCCCGCACAAAGATAGGCTCGCGGGTGGAACCCCGGGAAAACTGGAATATTCTCGACCGTGATGTGTTGAGCTGGCACATTGCCGCCATGGACCCCCGGGAATTTTTTGCCTCGGTCCAACAGGTGCGGAAAATTCTGGAGCCGGAAATTGCGGCACTTGCTGCCGCCAACAGAACGGCGGCCCAATTGCGCACCATCACGCAAGCCTTCGAGGACATGCGCAGTGCCAAGCGCGGCCGCGATTCGGTTGAGCCGGATGTGCGCTTTCACCTTGCACTTCTGGCAGCGGCCAACAATGCGCTGCTTTCACCCTTTGGCATCATGATTGAGTCGGCACTCACCAACATGTTTGAATTCACCTCCACCCACAATGCCGAACCTGATATTTTCATTCCGCGGCATGAAAATATCCTGAAAGCTGTGGCGCGCGCCAATCCGAAGGCAGCGCGACGGGCGGCGCAAATTCTGCTGGACGACACCGACACTACAATTGCCGGGTTTTCCAAAGCGGCAAAGGCAAAAAAGCCGCGCAAAAGCTAGGTTTCCTGCAGGCCCCTGGCAAATCGCTGCCAGTTGCGGACATAACCCTCAGCTGATTTTACTAGCTGTGCAACTGCTTCGTCGTCAAGTTGGCGAACCACCCTGCCCGGGGCTCCCGTGACCAGGGAATTGTCGGGGATTGTCTTGCCTTCGGTTATCAAGGCGTGGGCGCCGATCAAACAATTCCTGCCAATCACGGCATGGTTGAGAATGGTGGCACCTATGCCTACGAGCGAATTGTCGCCGATGGTGCAGCCATGCAGCATGGCACGGTGGCCGATGGTGCAATTTTTTCCAATGGTGAGGGGAGCACCCCTATCGGTGTGGAGCACGCAGGCGTCCTGAACATTGCTGCCTTCGCCCACCAAAATCAGCTCATTGTCCCCCCGCAGGACGGCACCGAACCAGACGCTGGCGTTTTTTTCAAGCCGCACCCTTCCCACGACAGCAGCACTTGCCGCG
>JANMPF010000424.1:0-2128 GCA_031369725.1 Rhodobiaceae bacterium
GACGGCATTGGCCCTGAAGTGATGGCAGAGGTCGAAGCCATTATCGCGTGGATGAATGAGGCAGGGATTGCGAAATTCAACACCGGCCGCGGCTTGGTTGGTGGCTGTGCTTATGATGCCCATGGCAGAGCGATTTCAGAACAGGATATGGCAAAGGCGCAAAGTGCCGATGCCGTGCTGTTTGGTGCCGTTGGTGGCCCGCTGTGGGACAAGGTGCCTTACGCCCACCGCCCCGAAGCTGGCCTGCTGCGCCTGCGCAAGGACCTGGGGTTATTTGCCAACTTGCGCCCTGCCATTTGTTATCCGGCACTGGCAGACGCCTCTTCACTCAAGCGCGAACTGGTAGATGGCCTTGACATTCTCATCGTGCGCGAGCTTACCGGTGGTGTTTATTTCGGTGAACCCAAAACCATTACCGATCTCGGCAATGGCCAGAAGCGCGCCATCGACACGCAGATTTATGACACCTACGAAATAGAACGCATTTCACGCGTCGCCTTCGAACTTGCCCGCACACGTAAAAATCGCGTGGCCTCCGCCGAAAAGCGCAACGTGATGAAAACCGGCGTGTTGTGGAATGAGGTGGTCACCCGCATTCAGGCTGAAAGCTATCCAGACGTGGGCCTTGAACATGTGCTGGCCGATAACTGCGCCATGCAGCTGGTGCGCTGGCCAAAGCAATATGACGTGATCGTAACTGACAATCTGTTCGGCGATATCCTGTCGGACGTGGCCGCCATGCTCACCGGCTCCCTTGGCATGCTGCCCTCGGCTTCACTGGGAGCTGTTGATCCTAAAACCCAGCGCCGCAAGGCACTCTATGAACCCGTGCATGGCTCTGCCCCTGATATCGCAGGCAAGGAACTCGCCAATCCCATCGCCATGATCGCAAGCTTCGGCATGGCACTTCGCTATTCGTTCGGCATGGTTGACTGGGCCGATAATGTCGATGCGGCAATCGCCAATGTGTTGGCCAAGGGCCTCCGCACCAGGGATATCGCCGCCGGGCATGAAAAAGCCGTCACCACCAAAGCCATGGGCACTGCAATTTTGGCCGAGCTGAAGGCGCTGGTTTAACTAGGATTTTTTGCTGTCAGCTTTATTGCTGGGCCAGTTAAACTTTGTCGCAAATATTCGAGCTACGGCTGGCCCACCCACACCTACGACTACCAAACCAAGCGCGGCTAGAGAAGTAAACCAGTTTGGCGGGGCAGTTGTAAGTACCATGGTTGAAGCCAGTATGCACATGCCAGCAACGGTGAAACCAAACTTTTGACCTAAATCCATCCGGTTTTCAGATCGTTCAACTTGTTTTCGTTCAAGCTCTTGGCGATGACTGACCTGCTTTCCTGTCATTTCAAGCATTCGCGTTCCCCAACCAGGAAATTGATGCTCATATTCTGCCAACATTGACGCAGGTAGCCAAGGCCCTTGGTACATGGATGCAGACATCAACACTTCACGCGTCACCTTGAGGTTACTTTGCTCAAGAACTTCTCTTATGTCAGGTGGAATTCTTTCTAAGATTTCCGGAGGAACGGGGTTCGCTTGAATCTTGTCATTTTCGACCCTCTTCAATTGCCCGCTTGATGCCTTTTTCGGCCGCTTCCCGCTTACGCTTTTC
Organism: Rhodobiaceae bacterium; assembly: GCA_031369725.1. GTDB lineage: Bacteria > Pseudomonadota > Alphaproteobacteria > Rhizobiales > Aestuariivirgaceae > Aestuariivirga. The sequence goes on from JANMPF010000424.1 coordinate 1,625, forward strand.
GAGCTCTTCACCAGACATTGCCCCCAATGCTAAGAATCGTTCTGGAGATATTATCATTTCCTCGGTCGCATGGGAAAGGTCATCTGCCACTTTCATAAAATCCGACCACAAGGCAAAAGCATCATTGCGCAAGAAAACATGACGCGTACAAACAGGGTAGTAGTCAAAAGAATTGAAATATCCATCCAAATAGTCACGTAAAGCATTTTCCAAATCTGCGGGACGTGTTGGTTCTGTGACGATTGGCTTCGACCAGATGAGCATTGCCGATAGAGCACGACGAAGAAAACTGTCCTCTTTACCCAGTTTCTTATCTGGGTACGAAACAGTACCATGACAAGTTCCTGCAACCGCTAACATTGAAGTTCTCCCAAGGCCATCAAAGACAATACTTTCTGATTTGCCCCAAAAGAGCAATACTTCATGTATTATTGTCCAAAATGAATGGCCTTTCCACGGGGCTGAGTGTTCATGGTTCATTCCGCTTTCGCGCCGCCAGGGTGC
>JANMPF010000441.1:0-4862 GCA_031369725.1 Rhodobiaceae bacterium
ATTATTTATTGAGATGGCACGTGACAATGGCGGCGGCATGATGGCGCGGCAATCGGAGGCGCTGGCCAAGCGTGTGGATCTGGGGCCCAGGCTGCATGAGATTTCATGTCCGTCCCTGTTGTTGTGGGGACGTGAAGACCAGTTCTCGCCGGCGTCCGATGGGCTGAAAATGTCAACCGCAATGGCAAACGCGCGTTATGCGGAAATTTCGGAATGTGGACATTTTCCGAGTTTGGAGGTGCCCGCTGAAACGGCGGAAATCCTTTTGCATTGGCTGCTGGACGCGCGACTTATTTCAGGCTGACGAGATATTCCGCAATGGCTTCCACATCGGCTTGCGGGAGTTTTGAAAGGTTGGTTTGCACCTGCCCCATGCCGCCTGCGGAGATGTGTTGGTAGCCAAGCACTTCGCCATTTTGAAAGGCCAGAACAAGATCGGCCTTATCCTTGTAACGGCTGCGCTCAATAAGACCGTGGAGGCTTGGCACTTTGCCAACACCTTCAGGATGGGGGCCTCCCATGAGGAAGCGACTGTTGTCGCGCGCCATGATGAAATTGCGTGGAGTGTGACACTCACCGCAATGGCCGGGGCCGTTGACGAGATAAGACCCGCGATTCCAGGTTTCCGTTTGCGAGGAATCCGCCTGCCATGGGGTTGTGTCGAGTGCCAGCCATTTCCACAGCCCAATGCCACGGCGCAAAATGAAGGGGAGCGGAATATTGGCCGTGCGCCGGGGCGCGTTCACCGGGCTCAAGCTCATGAGATAGGCCTTGATGTCCAAAACATCTTCAATAGGCATGGCGGCATATGACGTATAGGGAAATGCCGGTATGAGATGTTGGCCACTTCTGGAAATGCCGCGTTGAACGGCATTGACGAATTCCAGGTCAGTCCACTTGCCGATGCCAGTCCCGGCATCAGGTGTGATGTTGGGCGGATAGAGAATTCCGACGGGGGTTTTAAGGGGGGCACCGCCACTTGGCAGATTGGCATCAAGCCCCGCCACGTCAGGATTTGGCTTATGGCAAGCTTTGCAACCGCCCGCATTAAAGAGAATTTCGCCATTGGCAATGTTTGCCGCATGCGCCGGGATGGTTGCTTGCGAAAGAGGTCGTGGGGAACTTGCAATCCAAAACACACCCAGGCCCAGCACTACAAGCAATGCCAAGACTTGGAGGCTTCGTTTTGAAATCAATTTCAGGTTGAATTATCCTTTTGGACGGCGGAATTCCTCATGGCAACTCTGGCAAGCCTTCCCCAGTGCAGGGAAAGCCGCTTTGAAACTTGCTTCATCGGTTGTGGCAGCAACGGCAGTTCTTGCATCAACAAGGGCCTGGTATTTTACGCCAATGTCACTACCCGCAGCCCAGATTTCAGGCTTTGCCCAAGTTTCGAGTGTTTCACCTTTTTGGCTGGTGGCGTCCCAGGCGTGAGCAGCTTGAGCTGCCTTGTCGGCTGTCACCATATCGTCGATACTCGATTTTACAACGGCAGCATCGTAGGGTGCCTCGCCCTTGATGATGGCAACCAAAGCACCTGCCGCCTTGTTATTGGCTTTCATCTCAGCCTGGCGGGCCTTGATTTGATCGTCAGCGGCAGCGAGCGCAAGCGTCACGCCCAAACCCACAACAAGTGCACCGGCAGTCAGAGATTTCATGAAATTTCGAGATACCATCGTCGGGCTCCTAGAGGTTAAGTGCAGGGGATCAATCATGGAACAATGCGTAACGAGTTGTGTTACGTCAATTGCCGATGCCTGGATTATCACGAAGCTGTGATTATTTTTCGCTTTCGCCGCACTATTTCATGGGGATGGCTTGTTATGGCCAAAATTTACACCACCCCACCGGGCCCCACGATAGGGTGCCATGAACACTGGATGAATGGCCAACCCGGACGGCGTTCAGGGACAAGGGCTTAGGGTTTTCTTAGGTACATTGTCTTAAAGTGAAGATCAGGGAAGTTGGGTAGACAGAATGTTGAAAGAGCAAATGAACACGCAGGCAAGCCGTCCAACACGGGTGAAGAACCTTAGTCCGGAACTCAATGAATTCCTGCACATGCTTGATGCGCTTGAGGGCCAGACGAGCCCGCGCGAGACGCCCACCTCACAGACGCGCTAATTCGGCTGTTTTAATATTTGGTCGAATTGTGCCACTCGCTGGCGAGCACCAATAGGGTTGCAATATTGCGGCTATCGGCGCCGTTGCTGCCAATCGCCGTTACCAGCTGTTCAATTTCAATGGCTTCAAAATTACGCGCCAGTCCGAGCAGGGCATGAATGCAGTGACCAAGCGTTTGCGTGTCATTGCCGCTCACCGCAACTGAGGCCGCGTTGGCGTAATGAACACTTTCGGCTGCTGCCATTCTTTGCATGTTTTCCCATGTACCTTTTGGCAGGCCGGCGCGAAGACTGGTGACGATTGACGCGGGGTTGGTGGAATGAACAAGTATAGGTCCTGGCGTGGCATCAGGGCCCATAATTTCATGTCTGGGATGCAGCACGCCACTTATGGCGCGGTGCAGCTCGTTGCCATTGGCCGGCTTTGGCACGGCATGGTCGAAGGCATCGCGCCAGTGACAAACTTCGGTGGAGTCCGCAAGAAATGCCGACAGCGCGAGAATCGGGGTATTTGTGCTGTGGCCGCCAAGGGCGCGAATGCCACGCGCGGCAGTAACGCCGTCCATGACCGGCATTTCAATATCGAGCAGAATAACATCATAGGAAGATTTTTCGGCTTGCTGGAGTGCCCGCTCGCCATCTTCAACGGCATCAACATCAAGTCCCATGCGCTTCAGCATGGCCGTGGTCACAACCCGGGAGGCGGTTGAATCCTCAGCATAAAGCACACGAGGGCGTGAACCATCGGCGTGTTTCAAGAAGGTTTTTTCGAGGCGCAGGTTTTGGGCGGTAGCGGCGGGTCGTGACATCGAATGTTGGGCGCTCTGTTTGGTGAATTCGTTGCGCCGACAATAGGGGGCCAAGTATTGTTGAAAGGTTGTCGCCGTCGTTAAGTTATGACTATGACTAACAGGGCGTTAACAGTTATTTGGTTCCGAACATGCGGTCACCGGCGTCACCCAAACCTGGCACGATATAACCGTGGGCGTTCAGATGGCTATCCACGGCTGCGGTATAAATTGGCACATCCGGATGGGATTTCGAAAAATGCTGAATGCCCTCAGGGGCCGAGAGCAGACATACAAGGCGAATGTCTTTCGCACCTTTTTCTTTCAACCGTGTGATGGCGACCGACACGGAATTTCCGGTGGCCAACATGGGGTCGACCACAATGGTGCGGCGTTCGGCGATATCATCAGGTACTTTCAGGTAATACTCAACCGGCTGCAGGGTTTCGGGATTGCGGTAAAGCCCGATGTGGCCGACACGGGCCGACGGGATGAGATCCAACATGCCTTCCAGCAAACCATTGCCGGCGCGCAAGATGGAAACGATCACGAGTTTCTTGCCTTTGAGAATTGGGGCTTGCATTTCAGCGACCGGGGTTTCGATGGTTTGGGTTGTCATGGGCAAATCGCGCGAGACTTCATAGGCCAGCAGCAGGCTTATTTCGCGCAAGAGCTGGCGGAACACGGCGGATGGCGTGTGCTTGTCACGCATCAGGGTGAGCTTGTGCAACACGAGGGGGTGATCCACGATTGTGAGATTTTTGGGCAGCTCCAGTTTGGACATTTCACACCTCTTCAAATTCAGGCTTTCATTTCGGCTGTCTTGGCGGCAAACTCAAGGCTTACGGAATGATCCTCCACGTATTTGCTTGATTTTCATGCAGGGACCACTATATCGGCAACAATAAGAGTTACAGAAGAGCTTTATCATGTCGCAACCATCAAAACCAATCGCAGCCGGCACCTATATCGGCCATGTGCATCTCAAGGTTTCGAATATCCAGCGCGCTCTCGATTTCTATTGCGGTGTGTTGGGATTTGAAATGCAGCAGCTCTATGGTGAGCAGGCCGCTTTTATTTCGGCTGGCGGTTATCACCATCACATCGGCATGAATACCTGGGAAAGCCTGGGCGGGTCGCCACCCGCACCGGGTACCACCGGGCTTTATCACACGGCCATTCTATACCCGACACGGGCTGATTTGGGTGATGCGTTGCGCCGCTTGAAGGCTGCCAACATTCAGCTTGATGGCGCGTCAGACCATGGGGTTTCGGAAGCATTGTATTTGCGCGACCCCGACCAGAATGGGGTTGAGCTCTATTGGGACAAGCCCAAGGACCAATGGCCACGCAAACCTGATGGCACGCTTGCGATGGTAACGGCACGGCTTGATCTCAACAGCCTGGTCAAAGAAGGCGCTTAGCGCGCTGCACTGATGACTTCCGGCAAGGCTTGCGCAAGGTTGCCCAAGTTCTCGTCAGTGCCAACACTGATACGGATACAGCGATTGAGCGGGGTCACACCGGGCATGCGCACAAATATGCCGTGGGTCGCCAGGCCATCGACAATTTTTCGCGCATAGGCACCATCGCGACCACAATCAACGGCGACAAAATTTGTGGCTGATGGAATTGGCTTCAAACCATTGGCTTTGGCAATGGCATAAATTCCGTCGCGGGCCCGCGCCACCCGGGTCTTGATGGATGCCAGATAATCATGATCGGCAAGTGCGGCAATGGCACCTGCCTGGCCCATGCGGTTGACGCCGAAATGATTCCTGATTTTATCAAACGCTGAAATGAGCCGGGGATGGCCAAGCGCGTAGCCCACCCGCACCCCCGCCATGCCGTAAGCTTTTGAAAACGTGCGAAAGCGAAGGAGATTTGGATTGTCCATATCAAGGGCAGGTACCGTGCCTTCGGCGAAATCATGATAGGCTTCATCCAGCAT
>JANMPF010000037.1:0-1841 GCA_031369725.1 Rhodobiaceae bacterium
GGAAAACTGCAGGCCCGCGCCGTATGCCGCGACGTGGGCCGCGTGTTGCAAATGCCCTACATGCAGGTGGACCGGATTTCAAAGCTGATCCCCATGAATCCGACAAACCCGGTGACGCTGAAACAGGCGATCGATGGCGAACCCAGAATTCAGGAAGAGCGTGACCGCGACCCCACCGTGCGCCGCATGCTGGACATCGGTTTGAAGCTCGAAGGCCTCTATCGCCATGCCTCAACCCATGCTGCAGGCATTGTGATTGGTGACAGGCCGTTGGAAGAACTGGTGCCACTTTACCGCGACCCGCGCTCGTCGCTTCCCGCCACCCAGTTCAACATGAAGTATGCGGAAAAAGCCGGCCTCGTGAAGTTCGATTTTTTGGGATTGAAAACCCTTACCGTTATCGACAAGGCCCAGAAACTCATCCGCGTGCGCAAGCCCGAATTTGATGTGTCCAAAATTCCGCTGGATGATGGTGAGACGTTCCACATGCTGTCGCAGGGTGACACGGTTGGTGTGTTCCAGTTGGAAAGTTCCGGCATGAAAGACGCCGTGCGCCAGATGCGGGCCGACCGGTTTGAGGATTTGATCGCACTTGTTGCACTTTATCGGCCAGGCCCCATGGCCAATATTCCTACCTATTGCGCCCGCAAATTGGGCAAGGAGAAGATTGAATACCTGCACCCCAAGCTCGAACCCATACTGAAAGAGACTTTTGGTGTGATCACCTACCAGGAACAGGTGCAGCAAACGGCCAAGGACCTGGCGGGTTACACGCTGGCTGAAGCCGATCTCCTGCGCCGCGCCATGGGCAAGAAGATCAAGTCCGAAATGGACGCCCAGCGCGAACGCTTCCTGACGGGTGCCACCGAACGCGGTGTTGACCGCAACATTGCCATCCAGATTTTTGATGCCTGTGCCAAGTTCGCCGAATATGGCTTCAACAAGTCCCACTCGGCCCCATACGCTTACATCAGTTATCAGACGGCCTATCTCAAGGCCAATTTCCCGGTGGAATTTTTGGCCGCCTCCATGACCCTCGACATGGGCAACACCGACAAGCTGCAGGTATTTAGGGATGAAGCGGTGCGTATCGGGATCAAGGTGGCACCGCCTTCTGTCAACGCCAGCGCCATCGATTTCAGTGTGCGCGACGGCGTGATTTTCTACTCCCTGGCGGCCCTCAAGAATGTGGGTTTTGGAGCGGTTCAAAACCTGATCGCAACACGTGAGGCAGGTGGCCGCTTCACCTCGCTTGGTGATTTTGCCAAGCGCGTTCATGGCGCGGTGATGAACAAGCGTGCCTTGGAAAGCATGGCAAAGGCCGGTGCCTTTGATGAGATCAACCCGAACCGCGCGCAAGTGTTGGCAGGCGTTGAAACCCTCATTGCCACCTCAACCCGCACCAGTGCTGAAGCCGATGCAGGCCAGAACGATTTGTTCGGCGCCGCCACCGGCACCACGCAAGAACTTGTTTTGCCAATGCGCGAAACCTGGTTGCCCATGGAGCGGCTGACCAATGAGTTTGAGGCTGTAGGTTTTTATCTCTCCGGTCACCCGCTCGATGATTATATGAAGCCGCTTGCAAAAATCGGGGTTGATACGTGGGCGGCATTTCAGCACAAGGCGCTCACCAAGGGGGCAACCGCGGGAAAGCTCGCAGGCACGATTACCCACCGCCAGGAACGCCGCTCCAAGTCTGGCAACAAGTTTGCCTTTGTGGGTTTTTCTGATCCCACCGGCACATTCGAGGCCATTTGTTTTTCCGATACGCTGGCCGCCGCGCGCGACTTGCTTGAGCCCGGCACAGCCGTAATCGCCTACGTGGAATGCGATGTTGAAGG
>JANMPF010000478.1:0-1610 GCA_031369725.1 Rhodobiaceae bacterium
GCCGGAATGACGGCCATGCAGTTTGTTAAAATTGGGCTAGTGTCCGGCCTTTTTTATCGTAGACTGCCAACATGATGCGGCAATATGAATTGGTGGAGCGGGTCGTGAAATATGACCCCGACGCGAATGAGGATCTTCTCAATCGCGCCTATGTCTATGCCATGAAGGCCCACGGCAACCAGACGCGCGCCTCAGGTGAGGCCTATTTCAACCACCCCCTCGAAGTGGCCGCCATCCTCACCGAAATGAAGCTGGATGATGCCACCATTGCGGCGGCCCTGCTGCATGACACGGTGGAAGACACCGAAGCCACCCACCAGGAAATTGAAGAGAAGTTCGGCAAGGAGATCGCTGCCCTTGTCGATGGTCTGACCAAAATCAAGAAAATTGACCTTGTCACCAAGGAAGCAACCCAGGCCGAGAATCTCCGCAAGCTGCTGGTTGCCATGTCGAAAGACGTACGCGTCTTGATGGTGAAGCTGGCCGACAGGTTGCACAACATGCGAACTATTGCGGCCGTAAGCCCCGAAAAGCGCACCCGCGTTGCCCAGGAGACGATGGATATCTATGCCCCCCTTGCCGGCCGTATGGGCATGCAAACCGTGCGTGACGAACTTGAGGATATTTCCTTCCGCGTTCTCAATCCTGATGCCAACAAGATTATCCAGGACCGCATGTCGCAACTTCACGAGGAAAGCGGCGATGTGTTGCGCGAGATCGAAAAGGCACTGGTGACCAAGCTTGCTGAAAACGGCATCAAGGCGGAAGTCTATGGCCGCGAGAAACGCCCTTACTCCATCTGGAACAAGATGGAGCGCAAGCACCTGTCGCTCGGGCAGCTCTCGGATATATTCGGCTTTCGTGTGCTTGTCGGTACCGTTGACCAATGCTACCGCGCCTTTGGCATTATCCACCGCACCTGGCGCGGCGTTCCTGGCCGCTTCAAGGATTATATCTCAACCCCCAAGCAGAACGACTACCGCTCGCTGCACACAACAGTGATTGGTCCGCATCACATGCGCGTTGAAATGCAAATCCGCACCCGCCTGATGCATGAAATTGCCGAGCGCGGCGTTGCCGCCCACTCGCTCTATAAGGATGCGCCCGATGCAAAGGAGGCCGCCGACGGTTTTCGCTCGCCTGCCGCTGAATCCAATGCCTACCGCTGGCTCAGGCATCTTGTTGAAATGTTGCAGGAGGGCGAAAGCCCCAAGGAATTCCTCGAACACACCAAGCTTGAGCTCTTCCATGACCAGGTTTTCTGCTTCACGCCAAAAGGCGCGCTGATTGCATTGCCACGTGGTGCGACACCCATTGATTTTGCCTATGCCGTGCATACCTCGGTCGGTGACAGCTGCGTGGGCTGCAAGGTTAATGGCCGCCACACACCATTGGTGGCCGAACTCGAAAACGGCGATGAAGTGGATATCATCCGCTCCGATGCCCAGGTGCCGCCACCTGCCTGGGAAGCCATAGCGGTAACCGGCAAGGCCCGCGCTGCCATCAGGCGCGCCACCCGCGCTGCCATGCGCAAACAATTTGCCGGCCTTGGCCGTGAAATTGTTGAAAAGCTTTTGGCCAAACAGAACAAGCCTTACGTGGAAAAGGAA
>JANMPF010000486.1:0-5185 GCA_031369725.1 Rhodobiaceae bacterium
ATTTTGAACCGCAAACAGGTTGCAGCCTGATACACTGTCGGGCCCAAGTCTAAAAAATGTGCGGATGGATTGCGGGTAGGCAGCAAGGATGACTTCGGCCCGTGCCAGTCCGGCTGAGAAGTCAGCACCGTTTGATGTTGCTTCATTGCAGAAGTACTCCACCATTTCCGGAGTGAGCAAGGCATGATCTGCCGTGGTGATGAAGAATGGATAGGCGGGCATTTGCGCAATGGCAGCAATTGCGGAAAGCGGGGCGGAGCTTTGTGACTGTACAACTGTGATGCCGGAGCTATTCGCGGAAAGTGCTGCCGCTACTATTGAGGGGCTTTCAATGCATACAGAAATTGCAACAATTGATTTTGAACCGCGCAATGCCCCGACAACGCGTTTCAACATTGGCACACCGCCCACGGCCAAGGTGCATTTGTGACTCACGCCATAGGCTTTCGCCATGGGATCATCAGGTCCGCGCCCTGCTGCCAGAACAATGGCGCGGTAGGCATGTGTCACTAAAGTGCCTTTTCGTAAATGCGGTAGGTCTTGTAGGGAACCGCGCCAAAACTTTCGATAATGTGACGCATGGGCAGATTATCTTCGAGGATCCAGGAAAGTTCACCATTGGTCACACCGCGCGATGTGTGATAGCGGCGCAAGGTCTCAATAACGGTGAGTGCAAGCGACGATCCCAGAAGCGAACCATGAAATTCCTTGCGAATGCCCATGAGAGGCATGCGGACAGTTTTTGGTCTCCCCTTGAAAACATTCATTGCAATCTTCGCCCAGCCAAAGGGCAGAAGCTTGCCATCCAGCCCATCGAACCATTCATTGATATTGGGAACGGTGACAGCAAATGCTGCAGGCTTGCCCTTGTGGCTTGCGATGGCGATATACTCATTCTTCAAGAGAAGCTTGAAATTCATGCCCAAGGCTTTCACTTCTTCTGGCGTGAATGGAACGAACCCCCAGTTATTCTCCCATGCATCATTAAATATTGACATCATGATATCGAGATCGCGGACAAGATTTTTCTTGTCGAGGGACCGTACCTCAATGTCCTTCGAATGCAAGGTTCGTTCATAAGCCAAGGCAAGTGAGCGCTGCAGTGGTTTTGATGTATTAAAGTCGTAGGCAATAACATCCTTGGCTTTCTTGAATCCTGCCTGTTCAACCCGCGTTTCATAGTAGGGCAAAGCGTGGCCCATCATCATGCTTGGCGGGCGGTCAAAACCCTTGATGAGCAAACCGGCTTCATCATTAATCGAAAAGTTAAAGGGTCCGCGCACCTGTTTCATGCCACGTGAGCGCAACCAGTTTTGGGCAACGCCGAACAGGGCGGCAAAAACCTGCGGGTCATCGGGCGCTTCCAAAAAGCCGAATTGGCCCGCGGCGTCCTTGTATCTTTCGAGGTGCAATTGGCAGATTTGCGCAGAAATGCGGCCCACTGGCTTGCCGTTCACCTCTGCCAAAAAAAGCTGCACTTCGGCATGTTTGAAATATGGATTCTTTTTGGGATCCAAATGCTCAAAACGCTCGAAATAAAGTGGCGCCACCCAGTTGGAGCCCTTGCCATAAAGGGCAAACGGCACGTCAAGAAACTGCTTCTTATCGTGCTTGGTCAAAACTGGACGAACGCTGACTTGCATCTCTTCCTACTCGTGAACTTTGGTGAGCTTTTCGGCGCCCAAACATAACCCCCCGGAAACGGTATAAAGCCTATCTGTGATCGTTGTCCATGCAGGTCTGCGGGCTTTTGCAACAATTGTGCAGCACCGCAACAATGACGCAATTTTGTTCACCGGTTCAGCATTCGTTTCAGGTTCAACTGCGCTGCTTCTTTCTGCGGCGGAAAAAATTGGTAGATTTTGATTCATCGATGGGGCTTTACCGGTTCAAAATTTATGCTGTGAAGCATTAGAGGTTAAGCCCACCAAACTCAAGCTTGGCGCTTGGGGGCGGGCAATGTATGAGTTGCCCATGATAAAAAACAGCGTATTCAAAATTGTCTCAAAGCTGGTTTTACAACCGTTTTACCGGCAAAGCCGCGGTCTTACGTTGGGAACGCGAACAGCGGTTTTTGATGCGGAGAGCAGGGTATTGCTGGTTAGGCACACGTACTCGCCAGGTTGGCTGCTGCCAGGTGGTGGGGTGGAGCGGGGTGAGACCATTTATCAGTCGGCCATTCGGGAAATCCACGAGGAAGCAGCTATCCTTGCTGAAGAAGAACCGATATTGAGGGGATTTTGCATGAATGACGCGCAGTTTCCTGGTGATCACATTGCCATTCTTGTCGTGCGCAAATTCAAGCAATTGCCGTGGAAGCCATCGCTAGAGATATCGCATGCGCAATTTTTCGGGATAGACCAATTGCCACCAGAAACCACGGGCGGAACGCGGCGGCGGGTTGATGAGTTAATGGCAAATCGCATTGTGTCTGCTGTTTGGTAGGGTATTGACCTCAGCCCAATCGCCTTGTATGCGGCATTGCATGAACATGTCTGTGACCAGTTGTCTGCGACGACGAGCAAAGCCCACGCTTACTGCTCAATAGGTCTGCTTGCCTTCACTGACATGGAAAATACCCACAATGGCTGCCACTTTTCTGGTTGAAAACACCAACGCCTCTGACGCACCGCTTATTGAAACGCTGCTGGATATCTCGTTCGGCATCGATAGGCGTTTGAAGACTTCCTATCGATTGCGCGAAGGAAACACCGCTGTGGGCGATCTATCCCTCGTGGTGCGCGATGATAAAGTGGGCATTGCGGGCTCGATAAGCTTCTGGCCGCTTGCGATTGGCAAGCTGGGCACAGCTGGCCTATTGCTCGGACCACTCGTGGTGAATCCCGTGCGGCAAAATCTGGGTGTTGGCCTTGCACTTATGGAAGAGGGGTTGCGGCGGGCGAAAATGGCGGGTCACAAGCTGGTTATTCTCGTTGGTGATGTGCCCTATTACGCCCGGGTCGGGTTTCAAAAATTGCCCGAAGGGCAATTGCTCATGCCTGGTCCTGTCAATCCAGAGCGGTTTCTTTATTTGGAATTGGCCGAAGGGGCGCTGGCAAACACTGAAGGGCTGGTTTTGCCGCCGCACCGCTTTCAGGAAATATCAGCGGCCTTCGCGGGTCCACATGAGACACACGGCCAGCAATAGTGCCGCCAGTGCCAAAAGCGATGCAAAGAGCGGATATTCATTTACTGCCGTCACACGGTAGGCATCATTCGCCTTAAGCCCAAGCCAGCCTGAACCGGCCATTTGATGGCCCGCTGAAATCTTGATGATGCGCGGCATGCCATCTTCAAGCCACGCCACACCACCGCCCGTTGCCTTTGCAATGGGGGCAAGCCTGGTCGGTGTTGCGAGAATGTCCTGCATCTCGCGGGCATCCGCATTGGCAGCAGCTGCCACGGCTTGCAGTTTGCTGTCATTGAGGCCGTACATGCCGGCTTCGGAAACTTTCAAACTGCCTTGCCAGCGGCCGGGTGATTTTTCGGTGAGTGCTACACTTGTTGTGGCTTGGGAGGGCAAAGTCACAGTTACGGGATCTGCCTTGTCGGCCATGGTGCGGCGCTCAATCGTGAGTTCATTGCCCACTTGCTTGCCGCTGAGTGCCTCCTCTTCAAGTTCTGGTTCTTTCATGAGCCAGTGGGCAACCCGTCTCAGCAGTTCTGTTTGCGGGCCGCCGCCATCGTAGCCACGCGCCCACAGCCAGCTTTGATCCGACAATAATTGCGCGGTGCGCCCTTCGCCCTGGCGTGCGAGAACCAACAACGGCTTGTCACTCAGGCCAGACATGAGTGTGTCGATGTCGGGCGCTACTGTTTCAACGGTACGGAACCATTTTCCCCAGGTTGGGGTATCGGTTTCACCACCCGCAAGGCCGCTGGTTACCGGGTGGCGATGACCGAAACTCGTGACCTTTGGCCGAAAAGCGCCGTCCAGAACATTGCCAGTCGGAGCGGCTGCCAAAATATCGGCCATGGGTGAGTTATAGAGCCCGTCCACCAGGCCAAATTCCGGGCCGGAAGCTACCAGCAAGGCGCCACCTTCACGCACGTATTTGGCAATTTGCTGAATATAGGCTTCAGGCAGAATAGCTTCACGGTGATATCTGTCAAAAATGACGAGATCGAATTCCTTCAGCTTGTCAACAAAAAGTTCACGCGTGGGGAACGCGATGAGCGCGAGTTCGTTGATCGGCGTTCCATCCTGCTTTTCAGGGGGGCGCAGAATTGTGAAGTGGACGAGATCAACGGCGGCATCCGCCTTCAACAGATTACGCCAGGTTCGCTCGCCTGGATGGGGTTCACCTGAAACCAGCAACACCCGCAAACGGTCGCGAATGCCTTCAACCACGGCTACGGCGCGATTGTTCTCGACGGAAATTTCACCGGGAACGGCTGGTGCGATAATCTCCACGATATTTTGTCCACCGTGATCAAGCATCAGGGACGTTTCGACGTTTTCATTGGGTGAGACGGTCAGTTTCGAGGGCGCATTGGTGCCGAGTTTGACGCTGATTTCCATTGGACTGCCGTCGCTGCCCACATCTTCCACATGAAAGCGGATGGTTTGTTCCTTGCCCACAATGCCAAAGCGCGGTGCCTGATCAATCACCACACGGCGGTCGCGTTCTTTTTTACTGCCGGTGAGCAGGACTTGCACCGGGCTGCTGATACCAGATTTGGCTACATCGGCTGGCACATCATGGACCTCGCCATCGGTTACCATGACTGTACCAGCAAAACGTTCGGGCGGAATATCGGCCATGGCGCGGGCGAGCGCTGCGAAAAGTCGGGTTCCATCTTCTTGCGGGTTCACGCCAGATTGCACTGTGACAAAACGCATTTCGGTATTGGCGAGATTTGCCGCTGCTGCCTTTAGGGCCGCCTCAGCTGCATCAGCCTGTTGCAAGCGGGCGCCGGCATTTTCGCTCATGCTGCGATCAATCACGGCGACGGCTATGTCCTTAAGCGGTTCACGGTCCTCATGGCGCAGCGTTGGATTAGCAAGAGCTGCAAGCAGAAGCGCCAGGCTCAAGGTCCGCAGCAGCCAGCCCCGCGCGCGGGCCCAGGCCGAAATAGTCATAAGCGTCAGCCCAGCAGCTCCCAATGCCAAGAGCCAAACAACGGGAATGAGGGGGGCATAGGACAGGGTGAAATTCATGTCACTGTCCCAGTCTTTCAAGCA
>JANMPF010000038.1:0-2929 GCA_031369725.1 Rhodobiaceae bacterium
ACTCTGCAAGTGCGCGGGCAAACTCAAGCAGGCCTGTCTTGTCAGAAACCGAGATGAGGGCGCGGCGGATCGGGTTGGTCATGGGCGAATTCCTGGAGCAGTTGCTGGCATACGGCCCCATAGCATGTTGGCAGCTTTAGGACACTAAAAAGGAAGTTGTGGCGCCACTTCCTGCCCAGCTTCGGCGGCAATTGATTTCTCCATGCGCCGTAATGCCCATATCACGGGAGACAGGTTTTCAGCAGAGCTGCGGATGACAATTTGCTGGGATTTACGGGGACCGTTCGCATCACCCAGAAATATGCTTTCCTCAAGGGATACAATTCCACCGCGGGAAGAAAAGGTCCAGGCAGCCCGATTTGGCAAAATGAGGACCATTTTTGAACCGTTGCGAATTGACGTGCCTTTTACTGCCGGATGAAGGTGAAACCTGATTGTAAAACCATGTTCTGCGGTTGACAGCTTGTCTTCGCCACGCAGATCCCTGCCATCGTGGGAAAGGAACAGGCTTCGCTCGTGGGTGATTTTGCCGGCTTTTCCCGACATTTGGTTTAGACATCTGGCCAAAGAGCCACGCGGAGAGTTTATGACTTCGGCCTTGGGCACATTCTTGGTGCGAAAAGAAAAACCAACAACTTCAAGCGTGTTATGGGCTGCAATGCCAGAGGCTGCGTTCTGCCATGCGGTTGAAGCGGCAGGGGGCATGCCGCAATTGCTGAAAATGCGGTGTTGCCCATCGGAAAATTCGAGCGCCAGACTGCTGGTGCAAATTGCCGGCACACCCACATCGACAATAAGCAACCCTGAGCGATGCGCCAATCTGCAATAGCCTGAATGGGGAGCAAGCAGCAGCGGCCTGCCATAAACCCTATCACGCTCGAAAATGGATTTGACCATGTTCACGCGCGTGGCACCGGAGCCTTGAAAATTACCGAGATCATGGTCACCGTGGCATAACATGCGGAGCATTGGCACCATGCGCTCAATTGCGGCGGACAGGGGACGTGGCACAGCTTGATGGTGGGCCAGCAGTGCATCCCTGATTGGCACGATGTTCAGCAGGGTTTCAAGCAGTTGCAGGGGGTTGCGCGAGACGTGGCCGCCATCGGGCAAAATGACCTCGCCTATCACATGGCAAAATTTCGCATTGGCTTCATCACGCAATGTGGCTGGCGTGCGAAAGGCAAGACTTGCATATTGCAAGGAAATGGCCTGCAGCAGACTGTCGCCCGCGCTACTGGGCTTGAGGCAGGAGACACGGCGAATATGCCTCTCAACAATTGCCAAGAAAGGTGCCTTGAATGTAGCGGAGGTACCTACCAGAAAATGCGCCGCAATGGAGAGTGAGATGAGTGCGGTTGACTGGACGTTGCTGTCGAAGTTTCTGATGTTCTGCCTGTCCCATTTTTCAACAAGCATGCGGGCCACGATGCGTTGCAGTTCCTGGCCGCCTGCGACAAAATGGTTCAGCCAATTGAGGCCTTGCAGTGCCCCCAGCCATTCAGGATTTGGCGGCGTGAGTTCAAATAATTTTGGTGGCAACCCAGAAAGGCAAGATCCTGCAAAACTGAATTTTCCCTTGGAGATGTCTTGCGCGAGGGCAGGATCGCCGGATTGCAAAGATGTAAGTTTTACCCCAAGCCCGGTAATTTTGCCTCCGGAGCGGGAGGTTAGCCCGAAACCATGGCTTGCCAGTTCCCGCAAAAAGGCGAGGCTATCAAGGCGCAGCGAATGTCCGCGATCGAGCATGTTTTGCCGCGTCAAAAAAGGGTTGTTCCAGCTATCCAGCAGAGGGCAATACTGGCGCCGAGATGGTTAATGAAATGATAATTTTCAGGGAAAATTGCGGGTTAGCCGGGCTGCAAAAAAGCCATCAAGGCCGCGGCTGGTGCCAAGGCTCATGGATGGCAGACAGCGCAAAATTCCAGCAGGTGTGATGAGCTGGCTTTGACCACCCAATTCCCCAGGCAGAATTGGGGCAATTACGAAATCTTCATGGGCGCGCAGGAACTTGAAAACCTGCCGTTCACCCTCCACTGGTGAAAGTGAACAGGTGCAATAGATGAGCTGCCCGCCGGGTTTTAACAGACTGGCTGCATGGTTAAGCATTTTTTCTTGAAGTTCTGCGAGTGATTTGAGCTGTCGGGGGGTTTTCAAATAAACCAGATCTGGGTGCCGTCTTATTGTTCCGGTAGCAGAACAAGGTGCATCCAGCAGGACAACATCGTAGAGCGGGTCAAGCGGCAACGACAAAACGTCACCCAGGATTACGGACACTTGCAGCTTCAGCCGGGAGAGATTTTCGCGCATTCGATTCAGACGCGAAACGGAATCGTCAACTGCGGTGACAATGGCTCCGGCAGCGGCAAGCTGGGCGGTTTTTCCACCGGGTGCGGCGCAGAGATCGAGAACCGATTTGCCATTGATATTGCCCATGAGTTTAACGGGAAGGGCGGAGGCTGCATCCTGCACCCACCAATCGCCAGTATTGAACCCCGGCAATTCGGACAATGGCCTGTCGCTGGTGGCAAGCCTGATGCTGCCAGTTGGCAACAGCTCACTGGCAAGTTCAGTGGCCCAATGGGTGGCGTCAGCTTTCACGGAAATATCGACGGGCGCTTCAGTGAGATGGGCTGCCGCAATGTCTTGCGCGATTGATTCGCCATAGGCTTGCACCCACTGCTCCCACAGCCAATCGGGCGTGTTCAACCTGGGTCCATTGAGAGTTTTCAAAACAGCTTTTCCGTCGCGGGAAATCTTGCGCAAGACCGCATTGATGAGGCCGGAAAAATGCTGGGCTTTTGCATCCTGCTTGGCCAAATCAACCGAGAGGTCGATGGCCGCATAGGGGCTCACGTCCATGAACAGGAGCTGGGTTGTGCCGAGGGTTAGAATATCAACCGCCATGCCAGAGGATTTTGGCAAGGGC
>JANMPF010000494.1:0-3394 GCA_031369725.1 Rhodobiaceae bacterium
GCCTCAGCGTCAGACAATTGCTTGGGCATGTAGCTCTGGATGATCACAATTTCCTCGCGCTCCTGTTGGGCAAGTTCAGGCCTGCCGCCCTGCTCATACATGCCAACGCTTTCCTGCCGCTGCTTTACCATCTTGGCAAAAAGGTCAATCAGCCCGGCATCTGCCGTCAACACCGAATCGTGCCCATCGGTGCGGCTGTTGATGTCCTTGTCCTTGATCGCCGCATTCATCAGGCGCAGCGTTGAAATCTTGCGCTTGTCGCCAGCCTTCATGGCCGTCTTGAGATCGTCATTGATTTGGGCGCGTAAGCTCATGGGGCATATCCTTTTGTGGAAACCCGCTAGATAGGAGCCTTTGCGGCATTCCGCAACCTTGACGCCGCCCCGTCACTCCCCCATAGAGTGCCAACTTCCCGGAGATTCCACCATGACCAGCGCCAAACCCGC
This sequence comes from Rhodobiaceae bacterium, assembly GCA_031369725.1. Classification (GTDB taxonomy): domain Bacteria; phylum Pseudomonadota; class Alphaproteobacteria; order Rhizobiales; family Aestuariivirgaceae; genus Aestuariivirga. The sequence goes on from JANMPF010000494.1 coordinate 447, forward strand.
CAAGGCACCGCCACGCAAAACGTTTAGCGATTGGGAAACCCCGCGCATCACCGCCGTGCTCGTGCTGGCCAATGGCACGGTAATCGAAGGCCAGGGATTTGGCGCCGAGGGCGAAGCCGTGGGGGAAGTGTGCTTCAACACCGCCATGACCGGCTATCAGGAAATCCTCACCGATCCCTCCTATGCGGGCCAAATCGTAACTTTCACCTTCCCCCACATCGGCAATGTGGGCACCAATGACGAGGATTTGGAGACCACCAACCTTGCGGCAAACGCTGCCGTCAAAGGCTGCATCGTCAAGGCCCCCATCACCGAGCCCGCCAATTACCGCTCGCACCGGCATTTCGACAAATGGATGAAAGCCCGCGGCCTCATCGGCTTGAGCGGCGTCGACACCCGCGAACTCACCAATCTCATTCGCCAGCACGGAATGCCCAACGGTGTCATTGCCCACAACGCACGCGGCAAATTCGACGTGCAGAAACTTGTCGCCATGGCAAAGGCCTGGAGCGGCCTTGAGGGCCTGGACCTGGCCAAGGATGTTTCCCTTACCCAGCGCATGGAGTGGGATGAAACCACGTGGAACTGGACAGATGGCTACAGGAATATTGACGGCGGAAAATACCGGGTGGTTGCCATCGACTACGGCCTCAAGAGAAATATCCTCCGTTGTCTGACGAATGTCGGCTGTGACGTTACCGTTGTTCCAGCCAACGCGAGTGCTGCTGACATCCTCGCCATGAACCCGGACGGCATCTTCCTGTCCAACGGTCCAGGTGACCCCGCAGCCACGGGTGAATATGCCGTGCCCGAGATTCAAAGACTTGTGGCATCCGGCAAGCCCATCTTCGGCATCTGCCTTGGCCACCAAATGCTGGGTCTTGCCCTTGGTGCGAAAACCAAAAAAATGCACCAGGGACACCACGGCGCCAACCACCCGGTGCAGGACTTCACCACTGGCAAGGTTGAAATTACCTCGATGAACCACGGCTTTACCGTGGATCGCGACACACTGCCAGCCGGTGTCACTGAAACCCACGTTTCATTGTTCGATGGCAGCAACGCAGGCCTTGCCCTTGACGGCCACCCGGTATTTTCTGTCCAATACCACCCCGAAGCCAGCCCCGGCCCGCAGGACAGCCACTACCTGTTCACACGTTTTGTGGGTGAAATGGAAAAAATGAGGGGCTAATTCTTCTGCCCCCCAATCACGTCCTTCCGGCAAAAGCCGGAAGCTCAGCGGCGGGTTGATCTCCAAAATATCCGTATACGGAACATCCCCATTCGGAAAACTCCTGAGACTTCAACTGCTTGCCCGCTCTGCTGTCAACTCGCGAGGCTGGCAAATATGCGTTTTGGCGATTTGGATGGAACCATCGCCGCTTTTCTGCGTTCTCACAGCAAGGCAGGATGCTGTTATCCGGTCAAACCAGCCAATCTACCAGCAAAATGGAAAGTCCCATGCCCGATAAGCATGCCTGAAGCACACCTGCCGCACGTTGCGGCACAAACACAACCCCCGCAAGGAGTAACTAGCCATGGATACGACAACAACAGAAACCAGACCACGCCCCGCAACCCGCACTGAGCTTGGTGACATGCCAGACGCCATGCCGCGCCCCGACATTCGCATAAACCAATCCAATACCGGTTCAAACGGTGCATTTGCATATATCATCGCAGCACTGGTTATCATCATTGGTGGATATTACATTTACACGAGTTATAATAGCCCAATACTCATCGTGCCAGCGACAACCGAAAGTTCAACCACGCTGCCGAAATCAGATGTCGTTGTGCCTGTAGCACCCGCACCTGCAACGCCACCCGCCGCTACGACAGTAGCGCCTCCGGTAGAGACAGTAGCGCCTCCGGTAGAACCTCCTGCAACAGCTCCGGCTGCACCAGCAACACCACCGGCCACCACCAAAACGCCATAATTGCCAGGAGTGATTGGTCACCCCTTCCCCCTCGTGACCCGTCCGGCAAACGAAAAAGCCTCCAGCAATGGAGGCTTTTTTGTGTGGCGAGGTTATCGTCCAGCAAAAAGTAATTTGGGAACAACCCGCCCTCTACCCCGTTGTCTCGTTAACGTCGGCGCATCCTGCGCGGAGGCGAAGAATACAGGAGTATTCACAATGCTGAAAACCTTAGCACTAGGTCTTATGATTTCCACAGTTGCAGTTGGTGCCGTAATGGCAACGGCCGCCGTGAACGAACCGGCCGTGATGGGCACAACCGCTTCGGGCAAGGCCTGGGTCGATGCCAAGGGTATGACACTCTATACTTTCGACAAGGACAAGGGCGGAAAATCCATGTGCAATGACAAGTGTGCAACGGAATGGCCACCGCTCGCAGTTGGTGCAGGCGCCAAGGCAGAGGGCGATTGGACAATAGTCACCCGTGACGACAAGTCAAAGATGTGGGCCTATAAGGGCCACCCTCTCTATACGTTCATTGATGACAAAAAGGCTGGCGACGTGACTGGCGACAACAAGGATGGCTTCCATCTGGCCAAGTAAGCTAAGTGCCGAGGTAGCGAAAACGTGTCTACCTCGGCATTAAAATTATTTACCTTCGAACGGAACTAATTTCAAATGACGACATTTTACAAGTACCCATCCTGAACCAACTGCTCGCATGAACCCCCCTTGTTCCCCGCCCCGCGAGAGTGAAATGGCTTAGGACGCTGCAGTTCGTGGGTTTGCGCGACCATCCCGCGACATGCTTCTTGAATGCCCGCAGTTTTTCCCACTGCGGGCATTCTTTTGCAGTTCATCTCAATAAATATTCATTGCCAAGTAGGCGGCTTTTCGCAGTCGGGACACATCCCGCGTGGTTTTGGCTCGATGCATAATCGTCAAAGCCAATGTATCACGCTGTTCTTGTGAAGTGGCGGCAATATTTTTCACAAGGCAAACCTCCGCAAAAACTTGGAGCATCCTTAA
>JANMPF010000515.1:0-3439 GCA_031369725.1 Rhodobiaceae bacterium
GCCTTCGCCCGCATTGAATTCGGCCTTTGAATTGGTGGCCTTCATTGAGCCTATTTCAATGATGCCGTTTTCTTCATCCGCCACGTCATTGAGAGTGATTTCACCAACCGTGAACTTTACTTCGGGGCCTGCATCCTTGGCCGGCATCGTGGCGGAGAGATTGGTAATGGTCACATTGCCATTGCTGTCAGTTTCGAGCTTGTCGTAGGTGGGGGTTACCTTGACTGCTTCCCAGTTTTTAAAAAGGGCGGTGACCACCGGCGGCACATCCTCGGCCTGTGCCGGCAAAATCAAGGCAGATGAGGCCAAAAGCATAAATGTGGCGGAGATGAATCTAATTTTCATGGGGGGTTCCTTTTGCAGGGGGTTGCAGAGTAAGGGGCATATGCACAAGCATATGTGAATGGGCGATGAACTCAAGCCCCTTGATGAATCAATGCTAAATGGCTAATTTCGCAATTGGGGGCTCAGGGAATTACACATGACAGGCAAACTTTTTACCGCGGTATTTTTCGTATTGCTCACCTTCACGCTTGTTCCCCAAGAAGCGATGGCCGCAGTAAGCCAGAGCCAAGATGCGCTCCTGCAGGTCAAAAAGAAAAAGCTTGAGACTCAACAAAAGGCAGATGTTGAAAAGATGAGAGCAAAACTCGCGGCTGACAAGCTTGCGGCCGATCGAGCAAGGCAAAGAGCTGCCATGTTGAAGGAGACGAGCCTTGCGCCGCGGCGGGCTTGCGGTTCTTTCTTGCAGTGCCTGTTTGGTGCCCGGCACCGCGCTGCTGCAAACTCCGCGGGCCTTGCGGGAACGGGTTTAAGCGGGAATTCATTGCGCACAACAGTTGCATGGGCTGAAACCAAGTATTCTCCCGGCACGCTGATTGTGAAGACGCCGGAACGCGCATTGTATTATGTGTTGGGCGATGGTGAAGCAGTGCGTTACTCCATTGGCGTCGGGCGTGAAGGCTTCCAGTGGAGCGGGCATTCCAGGATTGTTGCCAAAACCGAATGGCCATCATGGCATCCGCCTGCAGAAATGATCAAACGGGAAGCTGCCAAAGGGCACGTGCTGCCCGACATGATGGCAGGTGGCCCCAACAATCCACTGGGTGCACGTGCCATGTATATCGGCGGCACAATTTACCGGGTGCATGGCACCAACAATGAGACCTCCGTCGGGGGGGCCGTATCGTCAGGCTGCATTCGCATGATGAATGCCGATGTGATTGACCTCTATGGCCGCGTGAAAATTGGTTCGCCGATCTACGTTTACCAATAGGCATCACCACGCAATTCATAAAGGCCGCAGCACTTGCGGCCCTGTTATTTGGATGAGATGCTTCACACAAGAATTGACCCCGGAGGCGATGCCGTCCGGGGTCCAATCCTAAAAGTCCATGTAAGAATAAGAATTAGATCTTCTTCTTAGCAGCAGCCTTCTTTGCTGGTTTCTTAGCAGCCTTCTTAGCAGGCTTCTTTGCAGCTTTTTTCGCAGCAGCCATTTTGTTCTCTCCTAGAGATAAGTTGTTAGTGCCCCACAACGCAGGCTAGTTCAGTACACTAACGACCGCTCATACATGTTATGTGTATTCACAATCGTCATTGACATGTTTTTGTACCCGTTTGTGTGATTCGGCAATATGCCGTCAACATCTTGTGTATCACCCGGATTTGCCTAACAAATGGTAAACGAGACAGGCGCCGGCTATATCCTCCGTGTACGGACAGAAACCACAATTCGGCAAAACGAACCTGTAAATTCAATAAAACATGGCTCCTCCGTACACGGAAGGAGTGCGATTTTTGGGTCGCGTAGCGCTTATTTTCATCACCTAAATCGAGTGATGCGATTCCGCCACAGTTAAAAATAATTGTCAAAAACTTGCCATGCGATGTCGATTCACGTTTCCTCACTGCCTGTCATCCCGGCGAAAGCCGGGATCGAGAGACGCTCGCGATGAACTAAAATTTGATTACGAACGCATTGAAAACTGGTTCCCGACTTCCTTCGGGATGACGAATAGCGGGAAGCGAGCATCGGTGTATCGCTTCTTCGAAAAGAAAATGCCCGCTGTTGAGGCGGGCATTAAAGTTTTCTCGCTCTTGCTGCTAAAATTACTACGAACACCCGCTCGTTGAGCCGCATGAGTTGCATTTCAGGCAGGTGCCGTTGCGCACGAGGGTAAAGTTTCCGCATTCACCACAGCTATCGCCTTCGTAACCCTGCAATTTGGCCTTGGCACGCTGGTCGCTGGTGGACATGGTTGCCGCCACCGGGGCTGGCGTGGGTGCATCATAGACAAACGCTGCCGCTGTTTCGACGAGCGCCAGGGAACCCATTGAGATTGATTCAGCTGCACGCATTTGCAAGGCGTGCGCAGGCGAGGACGCGGTGGTTGCGTTTTGCGGCATCACAACGACATTCGAGAGGTTTTGCTTTCTTACAAAGCCTGACGACATGTACTTCTGCGCCGGCACGGAGGCTGGGTTTTTGGGTTCATCTGTGTCTATGCCTTTGCCCAAAGCATCAAAGCCCATTTCCGAGGCCTCAACATGAGCAAGATCATTGCGGCCGAGATAGGATACGGCGAGTTCACGGAACACGTAGTCCAAAATGGAAGTGGCGTTCTTGATCGACTCGTTGCCTTGCACCATGCCGGCTGGTTCAAACTTGGTAAAGGTGAAGGCATCCACATATTCTTCCAGGGGCACGCCGTATTGCAGGCCTACCGATACGGAAATAGCGAAGTTGTTCATCATGGCGCGAAGGGCTGCCCCTTCCTTGTGCATGTCAATGAAGATTTCACCGAGCTTGCCATCATCATACTCACCGGTGCGCAGATAGACCTTGTGGCCACCCACAACGGCCTTTTGCGTGTAACCCTTGCGGCGGCCGGGAAGCTTGTCGCGGCCCCTGGCAATTTCAATGACTTTCTCGACGATGGTTTCGATGCGCTGAACCATGGGCTTGGCCATCAGACTTTCGACCGCATCTTCAGATTCCTCCGCATCATCAGAAATGAGCTGGGTGGAGAGGGGTTGGGAAAGCTTGGAACCATCGCGATAGAGCGCGTTGGCCTTCACACCGAGCTTCCACGACAGCATGTAGGCGGCGTTGCAATCTGCCACCGTTGCCTCGTTTGGCATGTTGATGGTCTTGGAAATGGCACCCGAGATGAAGGGCTGCGATGCTGCCATCATGCGGATGTGGCTTTCCACCGAGAGATAGCGCTTGCCTAAGCGACCGCAGGCATTGGCGCAATCAAACACGGGCAAATGCTCGTCTTTCAAACCGGGGGCGCCTTCAAGCGTCATGGCACCGCAGACATGGATGTTGGCCTTGTCGACATCGGCCTTCGAGAAGCCGAGATGGGCGAGCAGGTCAAAACCATAGTCATTCAGCTGCGTGTCGGTGATTTTCAAGACGGTTTTGCAGAAGTCC
>JANMPF010000525.1:0-4964 GCA_031369725.1 Rhodobiaceae bacterium
GCAGCAATGAGTTGTTCGGGAGAATTTGCGTTTCCATCAATGTTGACCTGGTTTGCGTCGATGACCATCGCGTCCAGAAATGCGTCATCCGGCAAAATTCGGCTCATTTCCTCAATAATCGCAAGCCGATCGGCAACTGCTGCATTTCGCACCTGCAATGCTGATAATTCAGCAGAGCTGCTCTTGATAACATCAAGCCTGTGGCGGACTTCGGCCACAACTTTTTCGAGCCCTTGAGTCTGGACCTGAACCTCCGACAGGGCGTGGGACTGCCGGAGAAATATGACAGCCGAAAATACCAAAGCAGCCGACATTAAAACTCCCAAGCTCGCACCTGTTACACGGCACCACCTACGCATCTGAACAAGACCAAACTGACCGCCATCGCGCGACAGCGCCATGGGCTTGGGCATACCTGACGTGTCATGCACAATAAAACCAATCGACCTTGCGCCTGATCGCTGAACCGCATCCAAAACATCTGCGACAAAGGCCTTTTGGAAGAGGATATGTTCGACGTTCAATGGCGATGAGGCGGTGTCTGGCGCGTGGGCGATCCAGCCACTGAACACATCTTGCCTGGAAAATGGCGTTATGCGGGCAATATCCAGATCAAGTATTTTCTCCACCTTGGCCAGGGCATTTAGCGGCAATTTTACATGGCGCGAAAAACAGCGCTCCTTCGAAATCGAAATGACAATTTCTTCACCTTTCCTGAGAAATGTAATAATGCCAGCTAAGCTTTCACTATGCTGAACCGGAACTTGAGCGGTCAGCGGACGTGCCAAATTAACGTCACGATAAAGCGTTGATCCACTTTCCCCAATTGCAAGCACCGTCCGCGGCAGGGCTGATAATTCCACAAAAGGATCATATCGCAGCAGGGACCGCAAAAATCCCATGCGCCACCGCTCCGCCATATCCTGGATGTTGATGACTTGCATGAACATGCGAATCTGCACTTCCCCCAACCTTGGTTTGGGCTATTATCGCTTTGGCAGCAAGTCTGTCATGGCCATTTTCAACAGGTACGGGGGCACCAGATGTTGAACAGATCGAGCGATTTCGTACCCGTCGATGCTGAACGAGTTTTTGGTGGCGATGAGGATTTTCTCACATATCTTGGTCTCTCAGGAGCAATTGACCATATCGCACTGCAAAGGGTGAAGACGGCTATTCAGGGTTCCGGCCAAGCGGTGGATACGATTCTTCTGGAACTGGGCCTGCTTGAAGAAACCAAACTTGCCGACATATTGGCAAACTACCTCGGCCTGGAGCGCGTGTCTGCCTCAGCGTTCCCTCAGGAACTTGTGACTGACCCAGACATTTCAACTGACCTTCTGCGGCGTTCAAACGTCTTGCCGCTGGAATTGACGGATACGACAATCACGCTTGCGGTTGCAAAACCACTGGATGATTCCACCGCACGGGCGATCGGATATTTTCTCGACCGTAGACTCATTCTCAAAATCGCTGTGGGCAGTGAACTTGCCGGGCATCTGGCCAGTCTCCTCGCCTCTGATGGCATGGCGTCGAAAATGACCGTCGAACGACTGGAAGGCGACGATCTTGCCAGCGGTGATGTGGAAAGGCTGCGTGATGTTGCAAGCGAAGCGCCGATCATCCGCCTTCTCAACCGGCTAGTTGCGGCAGCTGTAGAGCGAAATGCGTCCGACATTCACATTGAGCCGCTCGAAGACCATGTGCGGATCAGGTTACGCGTTGACGGCGCACTGCAAGTCGCTGAGCTTGTTGACCGGAGCCTACAGCTTGGACTTGTCTCGCGGGTCAAGATTTTGGCACGCCTGAACATAGCAGAACAACGGCTTCCCCAGGATGGGCGAATTCGATTGGCCGTCAGGGGGCGCGATATTGATTTCCGCGTATCCACGTCACCTACCCATCAGGGTGAAAGTGTGGTGCTGAGAATACTCGACCGTAAAAATGTCCCTCTGGATTTCAAGGCTTTGGGCTTTGCTGCTGCTGCCTGCCGCCAAATGCAACGGCATATTTCCAGTCCGAACGGCATTATTCTTGTCACCGGTCCCACCGGCAGCGGCAAGACCACCACGCTTTATGCAGCGCTCACTGTTTTGAACCAGCCGCACGTCAAAACCTTCACTGTAGAAGATCCCATTGAGTACCACTTGAAAGGGGTAAGCCAGATTTTGGTGCGCCCGCAGATTGGCCTCGACTTTGCCGCAGTCCTCCGCTCAATCCTCCGGCAGGATCCGGATATCATCATGGTGGGTGAAATCCGCGATTCCGAAACTGCTGGGATCGCGGTACAAGCCTCGCTTACCGGACACCTTGTATTTTCAACGCTCCACACAAATTCCGCCGCCTCATCCATCACGCGATTGCGCAATATTGGAATCGACAATTTCCTCATTGTCTCCAGTGTGCGGGCCATCATTGCCCAAAGATTGGTGCGCAAACTCTGCGGCCATTGCAAACGCCCCCATGAAGGCTATTTCATAAGTGTCGGCTGCAAGGCCTGCCATGATACAGGTTATGCTGGCCGGACAGTGATTTATGAAATCCTTGATGTCAGCGACAGGATCAAGCAGGCCATTCTGAGCGAAAAACCTGAAACCGAAATCGAAGCCTTGGCAAAATTGGAGGGCACACTTGCGCTGTATGAAAACGGATTGAGAAAAGTTGAGTCTGGCGAAACGTCCATGGAAGAGATACTTCGCTGTGTTGCGGCACCTGCACCATGACCACCTACCGCTTTGAAGCATTTTCTTCCTCCGGGCAGACCATTGCAGGCGTCATTGAAGCGGAGTCATTGCCCGGTGCATTGTCGCTTTTGCGTCAACGCGGCGTAAGCCCCTATCTCGCCGAGGCAGCAGCACCTGAATCCAACCGAATTTCTTCAGGAAACTCATTGCCTTGGCGCGGCCTGGGCTTGGAACCGCGGGCAAGGATGGCCCGCCAGCTTTCGACATTATTGGCTGCTGGCATTACGCTTGACCGTGCCCTTTACATTATGAACTCGCAAACAAAACGAAAATCTGAGCAATTGGTTCTCAGCAAGATTCTCAAGCTGGTGTCAGCGGGGAATTCGCTGTCTGCGGCTCTGAAAAAGACCTCCGACCAATTCAGGACAGATGAGGTAAGTCTGATCAGGGCTGGGGAACAGAGCGGTTCAATCGTCGCGGTACTTGAAGAGCTTTCAACCCTATTGGAGCGACGCCTGCAACTGCGGGAAAAATTGACGTCTGCCCTTGTCTATCCGGCGTTTCTCCTGGCCCTGGCCCCCATTTCGCTCGTTATTATCGCCACAGTCCTGGTGCCGAACATCGCCCCCCTCTTCGAGAATTCGGGAGCAACGATGCCGTTTGTTTTGGCAGCGATGATTTGGGTTGCTGATGAGTTTCAAGAAAATGGCGTGTTCTGGGTTCCCGGTTTCATGGCAATCTTCGCTGCTGTCTATCTCATCCTTCGAAATCCCCTGGTCACGGGCACCTTCAGCGGCGTTGCAGACAAGCTCCCCGTCATTCGAACAATCCGAAGGCGAACAGTGGTCGCCCGCATCAGCCGTACACTGGGTTCGCTGTTGCGAAGTGGGGCTCCACTACAGACAGCACTTTCAGCAGCAATTGATATCAGTGCAAGTACAAACGTTCAAAATGGATTGCGCGCTGCACGCGAAGCTGTTTCAGGTGGTGAGAAACTTGGCAACGCACTCAAAGCGTTGCCAGCAATTGGCCCCTACGCTTTGCAGATGATCGCCATCGGTGAGGAAACGAACAAGCTTGACACGATGTTGCTGCACGTGGCTGACGCCGAAGAGAGGGCCTTGGCTGCCTACATCGATCGCATCATGGTGCTTTTAACGCCTGTGATGACAATCATGATGGGATTGTTTGTGGGCGGAATCGTGATGTCCATCATGAAAGCCATTTTGTCGGTCAATGACTTGGCAACAAGATGAAAAAAATTGCAAAGATGGAAGGTTTTACTCTTGTTGAAATGCTCGTCGTTGTTGGATTGATGGCACTGCTTCTTACAATCTCATTGCCCTATTCAAGATCGTCGGGTGAAGCCCGCAAACTTGATGCGACTTCACAAATCATTGCTGCGAAACTTCGGGAAACCCAAGCGTCTGCAATTTGGGCCAACCGTCAGCGGGGAATCACTGTGGACGTCGCGAATGGCCTCGTCATACAGGCGGAACCCGAGAGAACATTCAATTTGCCCGGTGGCATTCATGTAAAGGTTGTCACTGCTGACGATGAAGCCACCGCAGACGCTGCAACAATCAGATTCTTCCCGGATGGAGGCTCTACCGGCGGAAGCATTACGCTGACCAGAGGCAGCTACCGCCGTGACATCGCCATAAACTGGTTAACCGGCGCGATTGTCATTTCCCGTGGCGGTACCCCATGACGGATTCACGCGATGAGGGTTTCACCCTGGTTGAAGTTCTTGTCGCCTTTGTCATTCTGTCGGGTGCCGTTGTCTTGAGTTTTCAGGTGTTTTCAGGCGGATTGCGGCGGTTGGCAGTTGTGGAAACCCGCATGAAGGAGGTCAACATTGCGCGGGCAGAACTGGAGAGAGTTTCAGCCCATGGCACAATGTCAGAAGGGGTGCAAACAGGTACGACAGACGGTGTCATGTGGAAAATCAGCATCAAAAACATGGCGAATGACCCTTCTGGCAAATCATCGCGCATTATAGCGTTCGAAGTGAACGTCGATGTGATTGAGCCCGCCGGCAAAGGCAAAGCTATTTCCGTCATCAATACAATTATTCTCAGCCGTCCTGCAGTGCCATGACTCCCAAATTCAAAAACGTTGAAGGCTTCACACTGGTTGAACTGCTGGTTTCCCTTGCCTTGCTGTCTTTGATGACAATCTATGGATTAAATGCATTGTCATCCTTAAACGACATTAATCGTGCGGTGGAGCAAACTGAAGCTAAAATGGAAATTGATGCCGTTGCGCGCCATCTGAGGG
>JANMPF010000333.1:0-3363 GCA_031369725.1 Rhodobiaceae bacterium
ATTCCTGAACAAGGCGGTTGAGATTGTGAGCGCACGAAACGGCATCATCGCCAATGTGGACATAACAATTCTCGCTGAAGCACCGCGCATAGCGCCACATATCTTGGCGATGAAAACCTTGCTCTCGCCCCTGCTCCATATTGCAAGTAATCGCATAGCAATAAAGGCCACCACCACTGAACAGCTCGGGGCCATTGGCAGACGCGAAGGCCTGGCTGCATTCGCGACAGCAACGGTACGCTTGCCATGACACCGGACCTTTACAACCGGGCCACTTCATTGCTCGACAAATGTCGCGCCAAGGGACTGATGATAGCCACGGCTGAAAGCTGTACCGGCGGACTCGTGGCTGCCCTGCTCACCAGCATTGCGGGTTCATCCGACGTGGTTGATTGTGGCTTCGTGACATACTCCAATGATGCCAAACAAAAAATGCTTGGCGTTGCACCGCAAATCCTCAGTCAGTCTGGTGCCGTCAGCCGCGAATGTGCGATTGCCATGGCTGAAGGGGCACTTGCAAATTCCAAAGCCAACCTCGCGGTTTCACTAACGGGCATTGCGGGTCCCGGCGGCGGTACGGCTGCAAAACCCGTTGGACTGGTGCATTTTGCATGTGCGCGGAAAAACCAAGCACCCATTCACCGGGTGGAAAATTTTGGCAACATTGGAAGAGAGGCCGTTCGCATGGCATCCGTCGTTGTGGCCCTCGACCTGCTGGAATCTCAGGTGCCGTAGAGTTCCCGCACCCGCGCCTCAAACGCGCTCATGATCTTTCTTACCGCCGAATCAAACATTCCGCTGAGCAACATCTGCAACATGGGACTTTTCATTTCATATTCCACAGTGAATGCAATGTCAGACGCACCATCAGCAACACCCGTGATTTCCCATGTTGAATTGAGCTTCTTTACAGCACTTCCGGAAGAAGTGGCAGTTACCAAAAGTTTTGGCAGGTTAGTTTCAACGTGACTTGAAAATTCTTCCTGTATCCGCATTTTGTGATAGGCCACCACCAAATCCGCACTGAAACTCTCGCACCCGTCCTCCGCGGACTTGCGACTTCGTACCGTGGAGCGTTCAACCAGTGGCAGGAAATGCTTGTAGTTGGCGACATCCGCCACCACAGCAAAGACCTGCGCCGGCCGAAACTCCATGCGGCGCGTGACTGAATATCGTGGCATTTGATTGTTCCCCCTATATTTTGTTGCGGGCCTCCCGCAACCTGGCAAAATCATCGCCAGCGTGGTGCGATGAGCGTGTGAGTGGCGATGAAGCCACCATCAAAAATCCCTTGGCATAAGCCAGGGTTTCATAGGCCTTGAATTCCTCTGGTGTTACAAACCGGTCAATTGCCGCGTGTTTGCGCGACGGCTGCAAATACTGGCCAATGGTAATGAAATCAATATTGGCCGAACGCATGTCGTCCATCACTTGCATCACCTGCTCGCGCGTTTCGCCAAGACCAACCATGATGCCGGACTTGGTGAACATGGAAGGATCAAGTTCCTTCACCCGTTGCAGCAGCCGCAGGGAATGGAAGTAACGCGCACCAGGGCGAATTTTCAGATAGAGTGCCGGAACCGTTTCAAGATTGTGGTTGAACACATCGGGTTTTGCCTCAACAACAAGTTCCAGTGCCCCATCCTTCTTCAGGAAGTCGGGTGTAAGAACTTCAATGGTTGTTATGGGTGTTGCTGCGCGTGTAGCGCCAATGACCCGCGCAAAATGCAAAGCGCCGCCATCCGCCAAATCGTCCCTGTCCACACTTGTAATCACTGCATGGGAAAGGCCCATGCGCAATATGGCATCGGCAACCTTTTCGGGTTCATCCACCGTCAAGGCCTGAGGTATGCCGGTTTTCACATTGCAGAAGGCGCACGCCCTTGTGCAAGTGTCACCCATGATCATGAAAGTGGCGTGCTTTTTCGACCAGCATTCGCCAATATTGGGGCAACCTGCTTCTTCACACACGGTAACCAGACCATTCTCGCGAACAATTCTTTGGGTTTCGGCGTAAATGGCCGAACCCGGCGCTTTCACCCTGATCCAAGCCGGCTTGCGCAGCATGGGCGTATCAGGCCTGTTGGCCTTTTCAGGGTGTCGCGGCCGGGTCCGTAAAAGCGTATCGAGAACCGTGGTCATTGACTAGCGGTTGTTGATCGCGCGGTAAGCAAAAATCAACACACAAGCGCCAACGACGGCAGTAACCAATTGGCCAAGCAAGCCGCCAAGCCCCACACCAAACAGGCCAAGCAGCCAGTTGCCAACGATGGCACCCACAATGCCAAGGATGATGTTCATCACCAGGCCCGTGTCAAACTTCATGACTTTTTCAGCGATAAAACCGGCAAGTGCGCCGAGAATGATCGTCATAATCCAACCCATACCAATCATTGCTTCTTCTCCAATCTCAAGTTCGGTAAAACTCAACGGCCACGCAAAATCTTCAAGGCAAGCAGCAGGATAATGGCACCCGCCGCAGAAACCAGCACATTGCCCCAGAACCAGCCATGGAAGAACTCGCCAAGCTGAAGGTGTGCCGCATTGGCAATGAACCCGCCAACATAGGCACCAATAATACCGGTAATGATGTTCATGATCAGGCCCATGTTGCTGCCGGTTGCCTTCTCGGCAATCCAGCCCGCCACCGCACCAATCAGCAAGGTGCCGAATATGCCAACACCACCGCCCAAATCCATAAATGAATTCATATCCAATCTCCCATTAAGTCAAAATACGCGCGAGAATCATTACGATTATCGCGCCGATTGTAGCAGTTGCAATATCACGACCATACTCGTTCTTGATACCCAAATCGATACCTGCCTTGTTAAGAACATAAGAGCCGACAAACGAGCCGATAACGCCGCTGACGAGATATTGCACGATGCCGTAGCCACCTACCACAAAACTGGCAAGCCAGCCCGCCACAAGGCCAAGCACAAGGGCAATGATGATATTCTTCTGGTCCATTAACGCCCCCTTTGAAAATCAGGTCGAGCAGATATGGCCTACGGCTTGACTGGGTTCAAGAAGATTATTGAAACTGCTTGACAAAGGCGTCGACCTTCTTTTGGTCTTCCGACGATATTGTAGCGCCTTGGTCATCCTGGAAGGCGGAAAGTCCGACACCCGTAATCAGGAAAAACAATGCAGGTTTTATCAGGCCACCCATAATGGCACCTGAAAGCAACCCCGAAAGCTTCTTTCCGGCCCCCCGCCACAGCGCAAAAACGCAGCCAAAAAACACCGCCAAAACAATGTCGAGCGTGTCAAATGTCTGGGCTATGGCTCCAAGATGTTCCATGGCGCAAGATTTTGCGCCCAAAACCTTACCTACATATGAATAACACGACCTTGTGA
>JANMPF010000043.1:0-21014 GCA_031369725.1 Rhodobiaceae bacterium
CAGGCGATAGCCGCCAATATTCACCGCTCGCCACTCTACTCGGGGCAAATCGAAGGAACGGGCCCGCGCTATTGTCCTTCCATCGAAGACAAGATTCACCGTTTCAAAGACAAGTCGTCCCACCAGATATTTCTGGAGCCAGAAGGCTTGGATGACCCCACAATCTATCCCAACGGCATTTCAACTTCTTTGCCGGAGGATGTTCAGGAGCAATTCATCCGCACCATTCCAGGCTTGGAAAATGTTGTCATCCTGCGCCCCGGCTATGCCATTGAGTATGACTTTGTCGATCCCCGTGAATTATCCCATGGGCTGGAGGTTAAAGCCATGCCGGGTCTGTTCCTGGCTGGGCAAATCAACGGAACGACGGGTTACGAAGAGGCTGCAGCCCAGGGTCTTGTGGCCGGGTTGAATGCCGCCCGCAAAGTTGCTGGCAACGCGCTCGCAAGTTTTGACCGGGCTGAGGGCTATTTAGGCGTGATGGTGGATGATCTGGTTCTCCGTGGCGTGACCGAGCCTTACCGCATGTTTACTTCCAGGGCCGAATATCGCCTGTCGTTGCGAGCCGATAATGCCGACCAGAGGTTGACGCCGAAGGGCATCGAATTGGGCCTTGTTGGAGCCTATCGGCAGAAGCGCTTTAGTGAGCGCATGGTGGTGCTGGAGCATGCGCGTGACCTTGCAGGGCAGCTTGGAATGACCTCGGCCGCTGCCGCAAGGATTGGTCTCAAGGTCAATCAGGACGGGCTCAGGCGTTCAGCCCTCGATTTTATGGCCATGCCGGAAGTAGGGCCCGAAAAGGTCTCCGAGATTTGGCCGGAGCTTGCAGCACTCCCGGAATTTGCCAGGGAAGCGCTTTTTGCTGATTCGCTCTACGCCGGCTATAGTGCACGTCAGATGGCCGATGTGGTGGCTTTGCGAAAGGAAGATCAAATCCAATTGCCGGCTGATATTGACTACGCCAACCTGCCGAGCCTTTCGATTGAAATCCGCCAGAAACTCACCCGTGTGCAGCCCAGAACACTTGGTCAAGCTTCGCGTATCGAGGGCATGACACCAGCGGCTCTTGGTTGTCTGCTGGGTCACATCAAGCGCCAAAGCTTGCGTAAAAGTGCCTGATAGATGGGGCGTTACATCCCAGACGAGGTTTTTCAGCGGCTGAATGTTTCACGTGAATCATTGAATCGGCTCGAAACCTATGTGGAACTCCTACTCACCTGGCAGGCAAAAATCAATCTGATTGGCCCCTCCACGATTGAAGATGTGTGGCAACGGCATGTTCTGGATGGATTGCAACTTCTGCCCTTGATGCCGAGCAAGACAGGAATTGTCGCCGATCTTGGTTCGGGAGCCGGCATTCCGGGGTTGGTGGTGTCGCTGGGCGGCGGCTTTCAGAGCTACTTGTATGAAAGCAATGGCAAGAAGGCCGCATTTCTGCGCGAAGCCATACGCCTCACCAAGGCAAATGCCGTGGTCCACCAAATCAGGCTGGAAGCCTTGAACGATCATTTGCCCGCCAAGCTTCCCCGATACGTCACCGCAAGAGCCTTGGCACCACTTGACCGGCTATTGGGTTTGGCCTCACCTTTTCTCAAGCGGGGTGCCACCGGGTTGTTCCACAAAGGGCAAGATGTGGACAGCGAGGTTACTGAGGCTACCAAAACTTGGAAAATAGGCGCAATTAAACATCCTAGCATGACTGATTCGAGGGCGTGCATTCTCGAGGTGGAGGGAATTGTCGGTGTTTAATCAAAATCCACATTCAGGGCCCCGTATTTTGGCAATTGCCAATCAAAAGGGGGGCGTCGGCAAAACCACAACCGCAATCAATCTCGGTACGGCCCTGGCGGCCGTAGGCGAGACTGTTCTGATCGTTGATCTCGATCCGCAGGGAAACGCCAGCACCGGCCTTGGCATAGCAAGACGGGCAAAACAAAAATCATCGTATCATGTGCTGATCGGCGAAGCCGAGCTTGATCAGGTTATTGTTGATTCAGGAATTCCCCGGCTTCACTGTGTTCCCGCAACCATTGATCTTCTCGGGGCGGAGCTCGAACTTGCCGAATTTGACCGCAAGACATATCGTCTGGCAGATGCGATCATGAGACTTTGTGATCAGGCGATTCCAAGCCGCACGTACAGTTATATTTTGGTCGATTGCCCGCCATCCCTAAACCTTTTGACGATCAACTCACTATCGGCAGCAGATGCCGTTCTGGTGCCATTGCAGTGTGAATTTTTTGCCCTGGAAGGACTTAGCCAGCTGTTGAAAACGGTCGAACGCGTGAGAGCAACCCTTAACCCAAAATTAACCATTCAGGGTGTTGTTCTCACCATGTTTGACCGTCGCAACAGCCTTTCAGAACAGGTGGCTCAGGATGTGCGCAGTGTGTTGGGTGACAAGGTTTATCAAACAGTCATCCCGCGCAATGTGCGGGTTTCGGAAGCACCATCCTATGGCAAGCCGGTTCTGCTTTATGACAATGTCTGCAGCGGTTCCCAGGCCTATATCAAGCTTGCCTCTGAAGTTATTCGCCGAGAACGCGAACTTCGTGCCGCTTAACCGATTCATACCCGAAACAATCACGGCGAATGCCTATAATCAAGGTCCGAAAGAATGATGCAAGCACAGAAACGCAGGTTGGGACGAGGACTGGCCGCACTCATCGGGGACGATGTGGTTGAGGCCGCATCGCCTGAAGATTTTCGGGGACTTCGCCATATTCCCATCGAACTCCTGCATCCAAATCCCAACAACCCGCGCAAAACATTCCGCGAAGACGAGCTTGAAGACCTGTCGCGCTCAATCAGGGAAAAAGGACTGTTGCAACCGCTGGTGGTCAGGCAGCGCGATGACGGTGAATATGAAATTGTTGCCGGTGAAAGACGTTGGCGCGCCTCACAACAGGCAGGGCTGCACGAGCTTCCGGTTCTCATTCGTGAACTCAGCGATGGCGAAACCCTTGAAATTGCCCTCATTGAAAATATCCAGCGGGCTGATCTCAATCCGCTCGAAGAGGCGCGCGCCTATGGCCAGCTGCTTGAACAATTTTCCTACACCCAACAGCAATTGGCCGACTCGGTTGGAAAAAGCCGCAGCCACATTGCCAATACAATACGGCTTTTGAATCTGCCTGAATCAGTTCGTGCCTATATTGAGAATGGAAAATTAACCGCCGGACACGCGCGCACATTGGTGGCAACTGACGCACCTGCAGACCTCGCCAACAAGATTATCAGCTTGGGGCTTTCGGTACGAGAAGCTGAAAATCTTGCGCGCAAAGTTTCAACACAGCCCTCGACAAAACCCAAGATAGACAAAGACGCTGACACGCGCGCCCTTGAAAAGCAGTTGTCAGAAACGACGGGGCTGCGCGTTGAAATCAAAACACAAGGCCGTGAAAGTGGAACGCTTCTGATCAAGTATAAAACACTGGAACAGCTTGATGATGTAACCAATCGCCTAGCGAAGTCGCGCTGAACGGCTGAGGGCCAGAAGCGTCCGGTTGACAATTGCCTCGTCAAGATCGGGGTGTTGGCGGGTTTGCAGGACTGCCGCGCAGATTTTCTCTTCCGCCGCAAGCAGCGCTTCAATGTCCCATATTTTCAGTTGAGATGCCACAGCTGAACGCCGCTTGAAGAAAATCCCAAAGCGCGGAGAATTCACAACGCTATCCACCGACAACCCTTGTGATACTTGCACCGACATCGCCTGCAGTTTCGTTGCGTGTTGAAGCACCAGGCTTAACCTGCTTCTGCCAGCACTGAGACTTGTGCTGAAACGATCTGTCTCCAACAGGTTTCCGCCAAACACGGCATCGACGAGATCGTCGCCGGAAGCCTCCGATGCGTCACCACAAATGGCATTGACATCATCAAGTTCTATCGTTGTTTGTCCATGACAATAAACTATCAACTTCTGTGTTTCGCTTTCACCAACGGCGCGCTCAAAGGACATAAATTCCATAAATTTTTGCAATGCATCTTCCGCAATTACAAGTCCTGCCGCCGTGATTTGCCTCTGCAACCTTCCGCGCAACTCCAGTGGAGATTCCTCATACAACGCCACGCTGGCGCAACGTGGACTGGCCTCGCACAACTTGCGGAGCTTCGATGCCTTCGCCAGACTCTCGGAGTCGATGACAATGAGATTACCCGATGTCCCGCTTGCCAAAATTGGCTCAAGCAACTTCACGATTGCATCGCCCGCATCAGAAACCCAAACAACCTGTTTTTCACCAAACATCGAAACAGACGCAAATTCTTCGTAGAGACGCTCCCTGGAACCTGTGACCTGCTGTTCAGTTAACCGGATAGTGCTCAACGTTTCGTCGGCAGAACCGGTTACTTTTTTTATTGTCTGTTTGCAGTGTTCGTAAACAGCGCTGCGATCTGCGCCGTGAATAAGAACTACCATCGGCACGGTTTTTTGATGCGAGAAGAGACCAAGCAATTCGGATGACCTAGCGACAGACATCAAGTTCTGCCGCGGTTCGCCATAAATGCAGCCAAGCGTGTGTGAATGTCGGTTCCAACTTCCTCGGCTGCACGGTTCAAGGCATTTGCCTCCGCCTGCAAATCAGCCACCGGTTCATGGACGATGTCGTAGGAATTGGATGAAAACGTCTTTCCTGAATTAACCTGGGTGCCTGAGCTCATCTCGGTTAACTGATAGGACACGATAAGTCGCAACCGGCGACGCTGTATCCCGGGGCGGGATTGATCAACGAGCGTTGATTGCACCACCTGTGGTGCCAAGCTCAAGCTGAACAAGTCCTGTTGGGCGGTGCCCGCAGGGCGCATGGACGACAGGAGCTTGTTCCTAATAAGCTGGCCGGCACGAGTATCGGTTTCCTGCACGGCGATCGACGACAGGGAATCAGCAACGCCGCGCCCATCATTGCCGGTACCATAAAGCGGCTTGTAACCGCAGCCCACGAGACTTAGGGAAAGCACCATCCAAATAATGAACCTTGTCTGCTGCAATGTCCTATCCACCAATCACAATGTTCACGATTCTGTCGGGTACGACAATGAACTTCACCACGGCCTTGCCGTCAAGGGCTCGTTTGACGCCTTCAAGCTGCATGACAGCAATCTCAATCTTGTCCTTCGCCATGCCTTTTGGCAACATGATTTCATCGCGCCGCTTGCCGTTAACCTGCACAGCGATGGTCACTTCATCATCTACAATCAGGGCAGCAAGTGGTTTCGGCCAAGGTGTTTCCACTACAGGCTGGGCGTGACCGAGGACAGCCCAGCATTCCTCCGCCAAATGCGGCATCATTGGCGCAAACATCAGGGTCAGAAAATCAGCGGCCTCACGGATTGCAAATGCGAGACCGCCGGAAGGACTTGTTGAGGCCAGGGCTGAACCCAAAGCGTTGGAGAGCTCATAGATTCGCGCAATGGCCCGGTTAAACCGCAAGGCCTTGAGATCGTCCGTGACAGCCGCCAGGGAGCGATGGGCTATCTGGCGCAGCTCAAGTGCGGCCAAACCCAACTCACCTGCATATTTTCCCGGTGCATATCCACTCGCCTCGTTGATGAGACGCCAAAGTCGCTGGGTGAATTTCCACGCACCCTCGGCACCAGCCTCTGTCCATTCAATATCGCGCTCGGGCGGTGAGTCTGAAAGCATAAACCAACGCGCCGTATCAGCGCCGTAGCTTGCAATGATCGCCTCAGGATCAATTACGTTGCGCTTTGACTTCGACATTTTCTCAATGCCGCCAATTGCCAATGGCTCACCGGTTTTGGCATGAAACCAGGATCCTTCGCGTTGAACCGCATCAACCGGAAAAATCCACTCACCACTTTCAGATTTAAAGGTTTCGTGCACCACCATGCCTTGCGTGAACAAGCTGGCAAATGGTTCATCCCAGTCCAGATGGTGGGTCTTGCCCATGGCGCGGGCAAAAAAGCGCGAATAGAGAAGATGCAAAATCGCATGTTCAACGCCGCCAATATACTGGTCAACCGGCATCCAATAGCGCGCAGCAGCAGCCTCAACTGGCACACCCGCATGGGGCGAACAGAAGCGCGCATAATACCAGGAGGAGTCGACGAACGTGTCAAACGTATCGGTTTCACGCTGGGCGTCCCCGCCGCATTGCGGGCATTTTACGTGTTTCCAAGTTGCATGGTGAACTAGCGGGTTGCCCGGCTTGTCGAAGGTCACATCTTCAGGCAATTCAACGGGCAGGTCGGATTTCGGAACCGGAACAATTTTGCAGGTCGGGCAATGGATAACGGGAACCGGGCAGCCCCAATAGCGCTGCCGTGACACGCCCCAATCACGCAGGCGGAAATTCACTTTTCTTTCGCCAGTACCAGCCGCTTCAAAACGGCGTGCAACCTCCTGCTTGGCTTCTGAAACCGTCATGCCGTTGAGAAAATCGGAATTGATGAGAGCAATGTCGGCCCCTTCCTTTTCAACGTAGGGCTCACTCCCGATTTGAACAGAAGCAGCATCAACTTTGCGGGGTGCCACGACAGGCAGAATCGGCAATCCGTATTTCTTGGCGAAATCCCAGTCTCTCTGGTCATGGGCAGGGCAACCGAAAATCGCCCCCTCGCCATAGCCCATCAATACAAAATTGGCGGCATAAACCGGAAGTTTCACTCCGGGCCGGAAGGGATGACGCGCATAAATACCCAGTGCATAGCCCTTCTTTTCGGCCCGCTCGATGGATTCCTCACTGGTACCAAGGGCTGAAACTTCACGGCGAAACTCGGCAAGCCCGGTATCGCTTTGCGAACATCTCTTGGAAAGTTCGTGGTCGGCAGAAATTGCACAGAAACTTGCACCAAAAATCGTGTCGTGACGCGTTGTATAGACTGTCAATTTTTCCTTGAGAACATTTCCCTTGTTGTCTTCCAGAACGAATGAAAACCGCATGCCCTCAGAACGGCCAATCCAGTTGCGTTGCATGAGGCGCACTTTTTCGGGCCATTTTTCCAAACTGTCCAAGGCTTGCAAAAGCTCTTCGGAATAATCCGTGATTTTCAAAAACCATTGCGCCAATTCGTGCTTTTCAACCATGGCGCCAGAGCGCCAGCCGCGACCATCGATGACCTGTTCATTGGCCAACACCGTTTGGTCAACCGGATCCCAATTCACGAGCGACACCTTGCGTTCGACCAATCCGGCTGCCATGAAATCAATGAACATCGCCTGCTCGTGGCGATAGTAGGCAGGATCGCAGGTGGCCAGTTCTCGACTCCAATCCAGGGAAAACCCCATGGATTTCAGCTGCGTGCGCATTGCTGCAATGTTTTCGTAGGTCCATCCCCTGGGGTGAACGCCACGTTCCATCGCCGCATTTTCCGCCGGCATGCCGAAAGCATCCCAGCCCATGGGATGCAGCACATTAAAACCGCAGGCGCGCTTGAAACGGGCGATAACATCGCCCATGGTGTAATTGCGCACGTGGCCCATGTGAATGCGGCCAGAGGGATAGGGAAACATCTCTAAAACATAATATTTCGGACTCGAAACATCTTCCTCTGCCTCAAAACAATGGTTCTCGGACCAAAAATGCTGCCACCGGGGTTCAGCCTCGCGGGGGTTATAACGTTCAGATGTCACAATGGGCGGTCCTTTGATTTCGAAAATCATGGCATGTTCAGGCTAGGGACTACCAGTCCTTGAAAAGCCCTGCAAGCTTGGCCATAAGCTGCCCATGAATTTAATTCGACACATTGCGCTGCAGAATGTCCGTGATCGTATCTCCCTTGCCGCCCAACAGGCGGGACGAGCGGCGCAAGACGTAGTGCTTATCGCCGTCAGCAAGACATTCAATGGGCAAGAGGTCTTGCCAGTCCTGCAGGCAGGTCAGGCGAATTTTGGCGAAAACCGGGTTCAGGAAGCGACCGCCAAATGGCCTGCCCTCAAACACACGTTTCCCAATCTTGAATTACATCTGATTGGTCCCTTGCAAACCAACAAGGCCGCCGATGCGGTCGCATTTTTTGATGTCATTCACACAATAGACCGCCCACGCATTGCCCAGGCGGTTGCAACGGCAATGAAGAGACAAAACCGAACTCCCAAACTCTTCATCCAAGTCAATACGGGTGATGAAGTTCAAAAGGCGGGCGTTAGCATGGCTAGGGTTGACGGATTTATTGCCGCGTGCCGCGACAAGTTTGAACTCACAATCGAAGGCCTCATGTGTATTCCACCGGCTGCGGAGGTGCCTGACAGGCACTTCATCGCGCTGGCTGAAATTGCCAACCGCCACCAATTGAAAAGCCTTAGCATGGGAATGAGCGGTGATTTCGAGGCGGCCATACGTTGCGGCGCTACCCATGTGCGGCTGGGTTCGGCGATTTTCGGAACACGTTAGGCGGTGTGGCGCCGGGCGGCCAAATGACCAAGCTCGTTTTCGATGAGCAAAAGCCCAGGACTTTACGCATATCGTGCAATGAGAGGGCAATACAGCCGGCGGTCGCGCCATAGTCTGGCCGCGCGATGTGGAAAAAAATGGCACTGCCGCGGCCCTGAATGCGGGGCCGCCTGTTGTGACTGGTTGCAATGACAATGTCGTAGAGGTGGTCTTTGCGCCTTAACTCTTCGTGGGCGGTTGGATAGGGTATGGCCACCTTTCGGTTATAGTTACGATCACCTACGGTTTCGCACCAACCGCAACCCTTCTTAAGCGGCAAAAACGGCACTTTGGTCCTCGGCCGCAAAAACCGGTCATTGCGATAATAGCCCTGTTGCAAAGCCCAAATTCCAACAGGGCTTGCCCCGTCTCCCTCGAACTTAAGGAAACTCCTGCCGGATCTTCCCAATGCACATGGCACGGATATGGAACCGCAGGTCAAAATCCCACGGGTCGAACACGCACTGATCGCGCGAACGTGAAGATATGTGACTGTTTTCCTCACGGTGAGTTGTCTTGCGTGCGGGCTATCAAAAAGCCACTGATCATTCTAGAATTAGTCCAAGTCTGCAAATCAATGAAAGTGCGGCCATGTCCACCACCAAGAAAATCCTCATTGTTGATGATGATGATACGTTGCGCGAAACTTTGAAAGACCAATTTTCATTGCATGAGGAATATATTGTAACCGACGTGGCCAATGCCACAGCGGGGGTCAAGGCGGTAAAGGCAGAGCATGTTGATATCGTCATCCTCGACGTCAACCTGCCTGACATGGATGGCCGGGAGGCCTGCAAACTCATGCGGCGCAACGGCTACAAGGGCCCGGTCATCATGTTGACGGCGCAAAGCTCCGATTCCGACACCATTCTGGGCCTGGACTCCGGTGCCAATGACTACATCACCAAGCCATTTCGATTTGGTGTGCTGCTGGCGCGCATTCGTGCCCATTTGCGGCAGCATGAGCACAGTGAAGATGCAACGTTCAAGGTCGGCCCCTACACGTTTAAGCCCGCGTCAAAAATGCTGGTCAAAGACGACAACAAGAAGGTGCGCCTCACCGAGAAGGAAACTGCAATCATCAAGTTTCTCTACCGCTCGGGTGAACAAATCGTCAGCCGCGATGTCCTGCTGCACGATGTTTGGGGTTACAATGCCGGTGTGACAACCCATACACTGGAGACCCATATCTACCGCTTGCGCCAGAAAATTGAACGCGATCCGAGTCAGGCCGAGATATTGGTCACCGAAGGTGGCGGCTATAAGCTCGTCCCTTGATATTCACCGGTTTCCATCGTTGTATGCGGCGGGAAATGGGAAATCATGCCGAATCAGGCTGCTGAAAGACTTATGCCATGAGCGTTCGCGCAGACGCTGAAACACTGCGGCAAATACCAATATTTGCCGATTGTGAATCGGTGCATTTGCAGCTTCTGGCTTTTGCCTCGGAACGGCAGCACTTTGTCACGGGTGAAGCCATCATCAAACAGGGTGAAACGGCAAAGTCGGCTTTTTTGATGCTGAGCGGGCATTCGGAAATCTGGCGGGCAATGGGTGCGCAGTCCCAACTCATAGCCAGGGCAGAGCCCGGAACTTTTCTGGGTGAGGTCGCAATGATTGGCAAAACGGCCTATTCGGTTTCGGCACTGGCAGCGAGTTCGGTTTCAACTGCGCGAATCGACCACACGCTATTCTTGCGCGTGGCGCATGAATATCCGGAGTTTGGCCAAACAGTATTTGCCGCAATGGCGCGGCGACTTGACAGCTCCATGCGCGATTTTGATAGTGTGAGAAGCCATTTCACCCGCACAAGGTCATTTTCAGATATCTAAATCAAAGGTCGCCATCACGGGCACATGATCGGAAGTTTGGGTCCAGCCCCGCGTATCCTTCATGACTGCTACTTGCGAGCAAAAGGGAGACAGCCGGGGGGTTGCCCAAATATGGTCGAGCCTTCGTCCGCGGTTTGCCAAGGCCCAATCCTTGGCGCGGTAGCTCCACCAAGTATAAAGCTTTTCACTCGCGGGCGTATGCAGGCGCATGACATCAACCCAGTTCCCGGCCTTCATCACACGGATCAGGCCAGCCGTTTCAACCGGAGTGTGGCTTACCACCTTGAGCAAGTCCTTGTGCGACCACACATCATGCTCAAGAGGCGCTATGTTGAGGTCGCCCACAACTATGCCTTCGTGGCTCTTGGCGATTGCATCGGCAGCAAACCATGTCTCCAACTCATCAATGAATTGGAGCTTGTGGGCAAATTTTTCATTCACCTTGGGGTCCGGCTCGTCGCCGCCGGAAGGCACATAGAGGTTGTGAAGGGTAATCGGCTTTTTTGCGCCAAGTGTGATCGCCACATGCCGGCAATCCTCCTTTCCGCAAAAGGGCTTGCTGAACTGCTTTACAAAAGGCAGGCGCGAGACAATGGCAACGCCGTGATAACCCTTCTGGCCAAACTCAGCGATGTGGGAATAACCCAGATCATTCAACGGTCCGGATGGAAACTGGCCTTGCGGGCATTTGGTTTCCTGCAGGCACAAAACATCGGGTTGAAGTTGTTTGAGAACGCGCTCAACCAGACCAATGCGCAGGCGAACGGAATTTATATTCCAGGTGGCAATCTTGAGTGTCATACGCCAAGGATGAGCATATATTTGGGGAAGATTGCAAGACCTGCTATTTACTGCCTTTTTCCTTGCGGTCGATTTTCACCACAAAAAGCGTGGGATCAATTGTCACGCCTGATTCCAGGTTGGCAAGCGTGACAGTGGTGCGGCGCCCCTTCCCGTCAACGATTATCCATTGTTGAAGCAGGTTCTTGATCTCGTCAAAAACCAGGATGATTTGCCCGCCAATGGTGCCCTTGCGATCTTCCAAGGTCACCGTATCAATACCGTCTGCCTGTTCAAAAGCCAAAATATTGGCATCGTTCAGCAGGTCAATCTTTGTTGAAACGACCAACCGCAAAGGCGTTGCGGAAAGCGGGAATTGATCGCCCTTTTCCTTGGCGCGATTCTTCAGTGTTACCCATTTGCCGTCAGAAACCAAAAGAAACGGATTGGGAGCCGCATAGTCAAAGCGCAATTTGCCTGGCTTGCTAATCAGCATCACGCCTTTGGAAATTCTTCCCATGGGGCTAATCTGGGTGAACTCGCCCTGCATGGTCTTGAAGCTGTTCATATAGGCGGAAATCTTGTTGATTGAAGATGACTGCTCCACCGTCAGTGCCATGGGTTTGTCGGCTCGTGCGAAATCACCCAGCCCCACAACGACACTTAAAACGATCAGGGCGCGAAGTGTAATTCTGCACAAATAATTCATTCCAATTTCCTGACAACAATTTCCGATACGAGAACACTCTTACAAAATACCGACCATTTTAGGGCAAAAATCACAGTCGAGCGCTATCCCCTGGCACCAGAATTTCACGCTTGCCCGTACCATTGGCAGAAGAAATAAGGCCTTCCTTTTCCATGCGCTCAATGAGGCTGGCGGCCTTGTTGTAACCCACTTGCAGACGGCGTTGCACATAACTCGTTGAAACCTTCTTGTCACGCAGGACAACAGCCACAGCCTGGTCATAAAGCTCATCCCCCGAGCCACCGCTCTCGACGCCAGGCATGGAACCTGCATCACCATAGGCTTCATCCTCAACCTCCTCGGTCACCGCATCCACATATTGGGGCGCTCCCTGGGATCTCAGAAACCGCACAATTTTCTCAACTTCATCATCGGCCACGAAGGGGCCATGCAAGCGGGAAATGCGGCCGCCACCTGCCATGTAAAGCATGTCACCTTGGCCCAGCAGCTGTTCAGCACCCTGCTCTCCCAAAATAGTGCGGCTATCAATTTTAGAGGTTACCTGGAATGAGATGCGGGTTGGGAAGTTGGCCTTGATTGTACCGGTGATGACGTCAACGGAAGGGCGCTGGGTTGCCATCACCACGTGGATACCGGCAGCACGGGCCATTTGGGCCAACCGCTGGACGGTGCCTTCAATGTCCTTGCCAGCCACCATCATGAGATCTGCCATTTCGTCAATAATCACCACGATATAGGGCATGGACGTCATGTCCATTTGCTCCTGTTCAAAAATTGGTTCACCCGATTGGGGATTGAAACCGGTCTGCACGGTGCGCGACATCTGCTCGCCCTTGGCGAGGAATTGTTTGAGCCTTGCGTTGTAACCATCAATATTACGCACGCCGACTTTTGACATCTTGCGATAGCGGTCTTCCATTTCCCGCACGGCCCATTTCAAAGCCACAATGGCTTTGCGCGGATCGGTTACAACGGGAGACAGGAGATGTGGAATGCCTTCATAAACCGAGAGCTCCAACATCTTGGGATCAATCATGATGAGCCTGCATTGCTCAGGCGAGAGCCGGTAGAGCAGAGAAAGGATCATGGTGTTGATGCCAACGGATTTTCCCGAACCAGTGGTACCGGCGATGAGAAGATGCGGCATGCGGGCGAGATCGGCAAAGATGGGCTCGCCACCGATGTTTTTGCCCAGGGCGAAAGCAAGATTTTGCCCGGTTTTCTCAAACGCCTCTGAAGCGAGCATTTCGCGCAAGAAAACCGTTTCGCGTTTGCTGTTGGGAAGCTCAATGCCGATCACATTGCGTCCCTGCACCACGGCAACGCGGGCTGAAATGGCGCTCATGGAACGGGCGATATCATCCGCCAAACTTATGACGCGGGAAGATTTAATGCCGGGTGCCGGTTCCAATTCGTAAAGCGTTACAACGGGACCGGGTTTCACGTTGATGATCTGGCCGCGCACGCCGAAGTCTTCCAACACGCCTTCCAGCATGCGGGCATTCTGTTCGAGCACGTCGTCAGACAAATCAGCAGAAATTTTTGTGCGCTTGGTGGGTTCGGCAAGCAGCGTGAGGGGTGGCAATTCAAATTCGCTGGATTTCATCAACCGCAAACTGAGCTGGGAGTCTTTCTTGATTTTTTTCCCCAACTTTATTTCCTTCACCTCGCGGGTGACCCGTGGTGTGCCCACTTCGTCTGACAGTTCAACTTCTGATTCTTCTTCAGAACAGTCATCGCCATCAGTATCATCTTCAATATCAAGTCCTGGCTGTGGAATGGCAAGACGTGGTGCCTTGCCGCGGTCATCGCGCGCCAACACGGGTTCAATGCGCGGCGCGCCACGGACGGGTTTTCGAACTGGTGCCAGCCTTGTGATAATGTCTTGCGACTTGTGGCCTGGTGATTTTCCCGCTTTATTTTTCGCGCGATATTGTTTCCAGGCTGAAATGCCGCCGTGAACCAAAGCCACCGCGTTCACAAAAATGCGCTGAGTTGCGCGAGCAAGGATCCCCAGTGTACCAGTGGTTTCAGTTTTCGATAGGCCGGTCGCGCGCATTGCAAACCAGGTGGCACCAAAGCCACAAACCAGGCCTGTAAATATCCTGGCAAATGCCCCCTTTAAGCCAAGGGCGAGAATGGACAGCATGCCGCTGCTGATAATATCGCCAGAATTTCCGCCCAAGCCTGCCGCCAACGACCAGCTTGAAGGGGCCGGAACCATGGCGAATGCTCCGCAGGCAAGAAATGATGCAGCGATCCAGTTGAGAATTGCCATAAAAAATCTCTCAGGCCGTTGGTGGCCCAAAAATTTCACAACCCACGCCATGGGAATGGCAATCCACGGCAATACGCCCAAACCCATCAACTGCATGAGTTCATCGGCAATTGCCGCACCGGGGTAGCCCAACAGGTTTTTGGCGGCCTGATCAGTCGCGTGGTTGAGTGAGGGATCATCAACCGACCACGACGCCAGGGCAATTCCGGTTGCGACAAGACAGACAAACAGAACCAGCCCGGAAAATTCATACATGCGATTTCGAATGAAACGGCGCAAGGCTGCCGGAACAGCACTTTCATCAGTGTCATAGGAACGATCATAAGCCATGCGCTTCTCCGCCGCCCGGACAACTGCTGTCGGGGCCATAACAAATAGTTAATGGCAGTCTGACGGCTCATGGTTAAGGCAGGGTTAAACCAGCCATGAAAAAGCGCCCCGAGGGAGCGCTTTTCCGTTGTGTTTGGGAGGTCAAATCAGGAATAGGCGCGCTCGCCGTGGGAGCCGATATCGAGGCCCTCACGCTCTTCCTGTTCAGATACGCGAATGCCGGTGGTGACCTTGCAGATCATCAAGGCAATATAGCTCACAACGCCTGAAAGTATGGTCGCGGTGAGTATATCCACAACCTGTGAATAGACCTGAGCCGAGAATACATAGTCAACGAGCTTTGACGAGGTATCGACTGCCAGGTAGTCGGTCACACCCATACCGCCGAGGGCAGGATTTACGAACACACCCGTGAGCAGGGCTCCGAGTATGCCGCCAATGCCGTGTACACCGAAAACGTCCAGTGCATCGTCATAGCCAAGCTTGGCCTTGAGCCATACCACAGCCCACAGGCAGACGATGCCTGCAAGACCACCGATAACAATGCCGCCCATTGGCCCCACCCAGCCGCAGGCTGGGGTAATGGCCACCAGACCGGCGACGGCACCGGATGCCGCGCCCAGCAGACTTGGGTGGCCGCGTGTCACCCATTCGCCAGCAGTCCACATCAGGGTTGCTGCTGCGGTTGCAAGGATTGAGTTGAGGAAGGCAAGGCCGGTGAGGCCATTGGCTTCGAGGTTTGAGCCAGCGTTGAAGCCGAACCAGCCAACCCACAGAAGGCACGCACCGATCAATGTCATCGGCAGGTTGTGGGGAGCCATGACTTCCTTGCCAAGGCCGATGCGCTTGCCAAGCACCAGGGCACAGACGAGACCTGCAACACCGGCGTTGATATGCACGACCGAGCCACCTGCAAAGTCGATGGCACCCTTGTTGAACAGCCAGCCGTTGGCAGCGTTTACGGCATCATTGTAGCTGGATAGCACAAGGGCCTTTGAAGCATCGTCAGTTGCAGCAGCAAGCTTGGCCAAGAAGTCGGCGGCAGCAGAGTCACCCACGGCGGCCTTGACTGCGTCGATGTTGGCGGCACTGAGCGTATAGGCGTCTGGGCCTGCCCACCACCACACCATATGTGCCATCGGCAGATAGGCGAAGGTGAACCAGATGAAAATGAACAGCAGAACTGCTGAAAACTTCATGCGTTCGGCAAAGGCACCGACGATCAGGGCGGGCGTAATGGCCGCAAATGTAAGCTGGAAGATCACGTAAGTGAACTCTGGCAAATAGGTTTCCTTGGAGAAAGTGGCTGCCAAGGTGGAAACATTAACACCAGCCAGAAAGGCTTTTGAGAGACCGCCGAAGAAAGGCGAACCATTGGTAAAGGCCACGGAATAGCCGTAGGCAAACCACAGAAGGGCGATCATGCAGAAACAGATAAAGACCTGCATCAGCACGGAAAGCACGTTTTTGGAACGTACCAAGCCGGCATAGAACAGGGCGAGGCCCGGAATTGTCATGAGAATGACAAGAGCCGTAGCAACGATCATCCAGGCGGTGTCGCCCTTGTTCACGGTTGCTGCGGCAAAAGCAGGGGCGGCGGGAAGAAAAGCTGTGAGTGCAAGGCCCGCCGGCAAGCCGGTTAGCAGCATTCGTAATTTTGGTCGAAATTTCATTTCACTGTCCTTTGTTGAAATTGTTAGAGGGCCGCAGAGCCCGTTTCGCCGGTGCGCACACGAACGGCAGTCTCAAGTGGAAGAACGAAAATCTTGCCGTCGCCAATTTGGCCGGTTTGGCCAGCTGTTTGGATGGTTTCCACAACCCGATCTGCGAGGTTTGACTCCACGGCAATTTCAATTTTGACTTTGGGAATGAAACTCACGGCATATTCGGCGCCGCGGTAGAACTCGGTGTGCCCCTTTTGCCGCCCATGGCCCTTGACTTCGGTCACTGTGATGCCCTGGACACCAAGTGCGCTCAATGCCTCGCGGACCTCTTCAAGCTTGAATGGCTTTATGATCGCAATTATATATTTCATAGATGCATCCCTTCCAATAACCTGTCGCTACATCTCAAGAAACGTGCCAGTTCGGAACTTTTGTTAACTTCTTGTTATAGTTTGAATTTATATTTCAATGCCGGACAGTGACCAATAATTGTGCTAATTTTATAGGCATAATTGAAAATTTGCATAATTTTTATGCACATGTGATTGATGGCTTGACGGATGAATCGGGGGAGTGGCTTAACTAACGCCATGAGCAAGCGATTTGATGTGGTTATCGTTGGTGCTGCACTTAATGGTTTAGCGGCCGGACTGGCCTTGGGCGGGCCAAAGTCGAGACGCCCGCTGTCAGTTGCCATTGTTGATGTGATGGATCCCTATCTCAAAGTATCAAACACAAGGGATGCCCGCGCCTCTGCCCTTACCAGCAGCACCAGGCGGATGTTTGAGGCTCTGGGGGTATGGGAACACATATCCGCCCGCACACAGGACATGCGGGAAATAATTGTGACAGACGGGCAGCCAACCCTGCTGCAATTTGGTGATGTGAATGCCGCTCAGGCATCTACTGCGTGCATGATTGAAAATCACATTTTGCTGGAAGGACTTTTGGAAACCGTAAAACGTTCCGGCCATATTACATTGATGACCGGCCATGCCGTTGTTGCCCAGAGTTTTGGGCCTGGCCTTGCCAAGCTTGGCCTTGCCAATGGCGAACAGGCAACCTGCAATCTTGTTATCGCAGCCGATGGAGCCAAATCGCCAATCAGACAGGCAGCGAAGATTGAACTGGTTGGCTGGTCTTATGACCAAATGGGGATTGTTGCATCATTTGACCATGAATTGCCCCATCATGGCCGAGCCGAGGAACATTTTACGGCCAGCGGTCCATTCGCTGTTCTTCCGCTGCCGGGAAATAGATCGTCCATTGTATGGACCAAGGGAACGCAGGAAGCCAAGAGGCTCTTAAACCTTGCGCCCAATGATTTCGAAATTGAGCTGCAACAACAAGTTGGCCCGCATCTTGGAAAAATAACGCTTGTCGGAAGGCAACAGGGCTATCCCCTGTCGATGCTGTTTGCCAAGGAATTTCATGGTCCACGCCTGGCACTTGTGGGGGATGCAGCACACGTCATCCATCCGCTTGCTGGTCTTGGTCTAAATCTTGGTCTGCGCGATGCAGCGGCGTTGGCCGAATGCGTGGGTGATGCCTATGCGCTGGGCCAAGACATTGGTGGCGCACCAGTGCTGGAACGCTATTCGACCTGGCGGCGGTTTGATACGGTGGCAACGGCTGCGACCATGGACGGGATCAACCGGCTGTTTTCGAATGACAATCGGCTTCTGCGCAGCATCCGCGATCTTGGACTTAAGGCAACCAATCAGATTGGCGGATTGAAAAACGCATTTGAAAGGGAAGCGGCGGGACAAAGCGGATCATTGCCACGGCTGCTGCGCGGGGAATTGATTTAGCCGCGGCCGGAACCTGCCTGTTTTAGTTTTTCAAGGTAGGCCTGCCATGTTGTATCGTGTTCGCGACCGAGCCTGGCCAGATAATTCCACGTGTAAAGCCCGGTGGAATGGCCGTCGCTAAATATAATGCGCACGGCATAACTGCCGACGGGTTCGAGCTTGGCCATGAACACGTGGCGCTTGCCACTCACAAGTTGCTCCTGCCCTGGCCCATGCCCCTTTACTTCAGCGCTTGGGCTTTCGACGCGCAGATATTCCGCATCGAGATCAAATGCTTCACCATTGTCAAAGCGGATCGTCAGTACACGGCCTTGTTGCCTTGACGTGAGTTCCAACGGCCAGATTTCAGTCATGCCGAAGTTCGCGCGCCTCATCGGGAAGCATGATAGGAATGCCATCGCGGATAGGATAGGCCAGGCCTGCGGTCCGGGAAATCAGCTCCTGGTTTTCCGCGTCATACTCAAGCCGCATCTTGGTTACCGGGCATACCAGCAACTCCAGCAACTTGGGGTCAGCTTTGCGCATCTGGCTCATTGCAAACTATGCTTCTTGCCCGAGAATGATTTTGACAAGGCGATTTCCGTGAGTGCCACCAAAACCTCAGCGCGGGTTTTCAAGTCAGGCGCTTCAAGAAGGGCCTGTTTCTCATTGGCGGGGTAAGGCGCCAAAAGCGACAGCGTGTTGACCAGAATTTCGGTTGACGCTGCATTGATCTCGGTCCAATCGGCGCTCATGTTGTTGGCGTTTAAATAATCCTTGAAGGCGGTCATAAGGGCGGGCCGGTTCACTTCGCCGGCACCCTTGTCCATAACCAGATCAACAGCATATGGCTTATAATTTGCTTTCACCTGGCGGTAGGGAGTTGTGGCACGCAATTCCCTGGCAATGGAAAAGCGGCTGATGCCTGTTAGCGTCACCATTATGCGGCCATCGGGTGTTTCGGTGTAGGAGGTTATCCTTCCGGCGCAGCCAATTTTCATTAGCCGCGGCTTTTCCTCGCTGGTGGAATCTTCGGTGGGCTGGATCATTCCAACAATGCGTTCGCCTGACATGGCATCTGACATCATTTCGAGATAGCGCGGCTCAAAAATGTTCAGCGGCAGATCTGCCCTTGGCAAAAGCAATGCACCCGCCAATGGAAATATCGGCAAGGTCTCAGGCAAATCCTTCGGCACATTATAGTCTTTTACAAATTTCATCATTCCTCACGAAAAAAGCAGGGCGGACAATTTACGCCGGCCGGCAAGAGTGAACTCATCCTTTGGACCCCAGCCTTCAAAAAACTGAACGAGTTGCTTTCGGGCTGCATCCTCATTCCAATTGCGGTCCCTCTTGAACACGTAGAGAAGGTGATCGGTCGCTTGTGACCGTTGACCGGCGCCATTAAGGGCAATCGCCAAATCGAGGCGTTTTTGGTAATCATTCGGAGCGGCGGCCACGTCATTTTGCAACTGGTCTAGCACACTTGTCTCAACAGGATGTAAAGCGATGTGGAGTGTGGCGGCGGCACTTACAACGGCAGGATGGTTAACCTTGTCTGGCGGAACGAGACCAAGTGTGGCACTGGCGGCGCCAAGGTCACCCAATGCAATCTGACAGTGAACCAAATTCGCAAGTGCTGCAACGTTGGCAGGATCCGCGCCAAGAATTTGGGCGAGAATATTGTGGGCCTGGGCAAAATCCTTTTGCGCCATAGCCGCTTCGGCTGCTTTCACGGCGGCCGCAATTTCCTCGGCCAACGAGCCCTTGTTGGAGAGCTTGTCGATAAACTGTTTGACCTGGCTTTCGGGAAGTGCGCCCATGAAGCCATCAATGGGCTGGCCGTCAACGAAGGCGAAAACGGCCGGAATGGATTGCACGCGCAATTGGGCGGCAATTTGCTGATTCTCATCAACATTGACCTTAACAAGGCGCACTTTGCCGCCGGCGGCTTTTACTACCTTTTCGAGAATGGGCGTCAATTGCTTGCAAGGGCCGCACCAGGGGGCCCAAAAATCCACCAGTACGGGAACCTTTTTCGACGCCTCAATTACATCTGCCACAAAGCTCTTGGCATCCGAGTCCTTGATGAGGTCGGCTGGATTGACGCCAGATGCGGCACCTTGGCCAATAATCATATCGTTCATAACGTACCTGCTTGCTGCTTGGACCTTAAAATGGCGATTTTAGCCGGAAATTACAATATGGGGTCTGCAACTGCCACAATCCTGGGGCGATGACCGCAGGATTTGATGAAATTCAGCAAATCCGAACTGCGAATGCTGGTGGTGGCATCATTCCTCAGGGGATGAAAATTCAGGATTTCCTGGTTCATCATCGTGGCATCCAGAATAACATTGGTGCGCCCTGCCACATCATTGATGAGGCCAAAGGGTGTCACCGAACCGGGCTCAACCCCCAGAACCTCCATCAGCAATTCCGGCTTTCCAAAGGTGAGTCGCCGGGAGCCAATTTTGGCAGGTGCTGTCTTGAGGTCAATGCGGGCGTCATCAAGGCAAACAATCAGCCAAAGAACGCCTTTTTCATCTTTGCAGAACAGGTTTTTACAATGGCCGCCGGGAATATCGTCATGCACCAGTTGGGCTTGCTCAACGGTGAAAACAGGCATGTGTGAATTGGTTGTTGTGATGATTCCAAGTGACTTAAAGCACTGAAAAAGGTCATCGCGAGTGGCAGGCATTGTCAAAATCCATTGCAAAAACAAGAAAGGCAAAAACAAGAAACTTCAGCTTGCTATTGCATTTACGCGAAGCTTGGGCAATAACCCCGTCACCTTGCCGGTTTTTCCGGCTTCTCATACGCTCAGCGGGCGTAGCTCAGGGGTAGAGCACGACCTTGCCAAGGTCGGGGTCGAGGGTTCGAATCCCTTCGCCCGCTCCAAATTACACAAACAATTTCATATTCTTAAGATATTTTGACCCGACAGTAACCGTTGCGCACATTCTTTCCAGCAACCACATAGCTACCACGCGAGTGTTGATGCCGAGCCATGCGAAAGTGCGCTCCTCAATCTAGCGTTTGGGCAGAACTTCGAAACCTTTGTGGTTCCGGTTGATGAATTCTATGGGCCGCGGGTTTGCCTTATGAACGGTTGGGCCTTGGTATCCGCTATCACCGCAGATTTTCTCGCGCCGCCTCGCCACGATCTTGAATGCCCCCCGAGTGAACCTGGGTTTTAAGGATCATGGCCAAGGTGTCCACCAACATGGGGCGTTTGCGC
>JANMPF010000044.1:0-3034 GCA_031369725.1 Rhodobiaceae bacterium
CATGACTTGGATGCGGACAACAGGAAGTTATTGCGCGACGGTGTCTTGCATGCGGTGCTTCATCACGATCTTCGTCAAGACATGCGCATTGCCTGCCAGCACATTATGCGAGCTAACGGGGCTTTGCCGAAAACATCCAGCATGCCGCTTTCGCAGGTTCAGGTTGTTACGCCCTTTAACGTGCCTTCAGCCCTTGAATTGCCATGAGGCGGACCTGTCAAGCCCGATAAGCTCGTCATAGGTCTGGCGGGGTCTTACAAGGGACCATTTATCGCCCTTCACCAAAACTTCCGGCACCAGCGGTCTTGTATTGTAGGTGCCGGATTGCACGGCACCATAGGCACCAGCCGTCATGGTGGCCAGAAGATCGCCTTGCTGGGGTTTTGGCATACGCCTTGCCCTGGCCAGGTAGTCACCAGATTCGCAAACAGGTCCCACGACATCGGCAATTACCAATTCCGCCATGCCGGATGATTGATTCACGGGAATAATATCGTGATAGGCGTCATAGAGGGTAGGCCTGATCAAATCATTCATGGCGGCGTCCTGGATGATGAAAATATTCTCGGTTGTGTCTTTTACGTAAATGACACGGCTCACCAAAATTCCGGCGTTGCCCACAATCATGCGGCCAGGTTCCAATACGTACCTGAGACCCAGATGACCAAGCGTGCGTTTTACCATGGCTGCATATTCGTCGGGGTGCGGGGGCACATCGTTGGTTCCGCGATAGGGAACACCAAGACCACCGCCCAAATCGAGATGGCGAATGTTGTGGCCCTCGGATTTCAGCATGATGGCAAGTTCTGCCATCAGCTTGAAGGCCTGCTCGAAAGGCGCAAGTTCAACAATTTGGCTGCCAATATGCATGTCTATTCCGGCAATATCCAGTCCGGGGAGGGCTGCCGCACGCGCATAGACTTCAGATGCCCGGGTAAAAGAAATGCCGAACTTATTGTCAGCCTTGCCTGTTGTAATTTTTGCGTGGGTCTTGGCATCCACATCAGGATTGACGCGAATGGAAATAGTAGCGCGCTGTCCGGTGCGCTGGGTTATCTGCGACAGCAATTCCAATTCAGATTCTGATTCAATGTTGAAACAGGACACGCCTTCCTTCAAACCGAGCGCCATTTCGCGGGCGGTCTTGCCAACGCCGGAAAACACAATCTTGCGGCCTGGAACACCTGCTGCCAGTGCCCGGCGAAGTTCGCCTTCAGAGACCACATCCATGCCAGCGCCCAAATCAGCCATGGTCTTGATCACGGCCTGATTGGAATTGGCTTTCATGGCGTAACAGATTTGGTGTTCGGTGCCTTTGAAGGCATCTGCCATCACCCTGTAATGGCGTTCCAGCGTGGCGGTGGAATAGCAATAGTATGGCGTGCCAATTTCATCGGCGATAACGTTGAGGTCAACGCCTTCGGCATGGAGAGTGCCATCCACATAGGAAAAATGATGCATGAATTATTGGGCCTGCTGCAATTGTGGCGCAACGGGATCGCCGCGACGGCCACAGGCGTTTAGCGATGTTGTAATTCCGGCCAGCAATAATAGCGTGATGATAATTTTCATGGGGCTTTCCTACTTCAACAATTTCAACCAGCGCTTGGCTTCACGGGTCACGTTTGATGGGGCCGTGCCGCCAAAACTGTTGCGCGAAGTGACCGATGCTTCAACGGTCAGGACCTTGTATACGTCTCGGGTAATTCCGGGTTCGAATTTTTGCATGTCGGCCAGTTTTAAATCTGGCAAATCGCATCCCTGCTTTTCCGCCAGGGCGACGAGGGAGCCCGTGATGTGATGGGCCTCCCGGAACGGGATTTTCAGTGTACGCACCAGCCAATCAGCCAAGTCTGTTGCGGTTGAAAACCCGCTTGCTGCGGAGGTCCGCATCGCCACAGCATTGGGCACAAGATCGCGGACCATTCCGGCAGTTGCAGCAATGGCGAGTGACAGGTTGTCGATGGCATCAAACGCAGGTTCTTTGTCTTCCTGCATGTCTTTGGAATAGGTGAGTGGCAGACCCTTCATGATCACCAGCAATGACGTGAAGGCACCCAAAATGCGGCCCGGCTTTGCCCGCACCAATTCGGCCGCATCCGGATTACGCTTTTGCGGCATGATGGAAGAACCCGTGGTGAATTTGTCGGAGAGCGCCACAAAACGGAACTGGGTGGTGGACCAGATGACGATTTCTTCTGCCAGCCGCGAAAGGTGCGTTGCGCAAATTGCAGCGGTGGCAAGCAGTTCCAAAACAAAATCACGGTCGGCAACACTGTCGAGCGAGTTGCGGGTGGGGCGGTCAAAGCCCAAGGCTTTTGCCGTCATCATGCGGTCAATCGGGAATGACGTACCAGCCAACGCCGCAGCGCCCAAGGGGTTTTCGTTCATGCGCTTTCTGGCATCAGCAAGCCTGGACCGGTCACGCGCCAGCATTTCCACATAGGCCAGGCAATGGTGGCCGAATGTGATGGGCTGGGCCACCTGCAAGTGGGTGAATCCGGGCATGATGGTTTTTGCATGTGCCAGGGCCTTTTCGGCCAGTGCCATTTGCAAATCCTTCAATTGTCCATCGAGGTGATCGACTGTATCCCTGATATAAAGCCTGAAATCAGTGGCGATTTGATCATTGCGTGAGCGTGCGGTGTGCAAGCGTCCGGCGGCTGCACCGATAATTTCCTTCAGGCGGCTTTCCACATTCAGGTGAATGTCCTCAAGGGCTGTCGAAAACGTGAAGGTGCCTTCCTCAATCTCGGCTTGCACCTGGTCAAGACCACGCCTAATTTCTGCAGCGTCGGATTTCGAGATGATGCCTTGCTTGGCCAGCATCGCGGCGTGGGCTTTCGAGCCTGCGATGTCCTGGGCATACAGGCGCTTGTCGAAGCCGATGGAAGCATTGATCTCTTGCATGATGGCGTCGGGTCCGGATGTGAACCTGCCGCCCCACATTTTATTGGTCATTGGAAATCCTATAAGCGAACGAGTAGACCTTTTAGCGATGAATGACCAAAAGCGAAATCCCCTGCCGTATCTT
>JANMPF010000341.1:0-13874 GCA_031369725.1 Rhodobiaceae bacterium
CCGGACAAGGCGCAGAAATCCAAGGTTGAGCTGGTGCGGCGTGCCGAGGTCATGCAGTCGTCCGGCGAAAATTGGGACAATGTCGCGTTGACGCTTTCAACCGCGCGGCCGCTTGGTGCCACGTCGGCTCCCGATCTGTGGGAGCAGGAAATTCAAATCTATGAGCCACTGGCCGACAAGATGAAGAAGGAAAGCGATGGTCTGGCGCGCAACTCCCTGCAACTCAATGCTCCAGCTCCGGCGATGGA
The DNA here is from genome assembly GCA_031369725.1 of Rhodobiaceae bacterium. GTDB lineage: Bacteria > Pseudomonadota > Alphaproteobacteria > Rhizobiales > Aestuariivirgaceae > Aestuariivirga. The sequence goes on from JANMPF010000341.1 coordinate 249, forward strand.
TGCTGCAGGCTCGGTTGCTGCCGAAGAACCCAAAAAGGACGCGGTGCAAAAGCAGGCCACAATCGAAATGGCAGGCTTCCAGGCACTTTATGGAATTCAGGGCCGGGTGAGTGTTGACAATTCCGGCACGTCGAAAAAAGTGCGCATTGCGACTGACAACTATGATGCCACCCTGAACGCCCTAACAGTGCCGAAGCTTGATGCTTACGCCTATCTCACGGCGGCATTCACAATCAGGGGTGAGGCGCCGATGCTGCCTGGCACTGTCAACCTGTATCGTGATGGGGTGTTCATGGGGCAGGGTGCACTGCCGCTGCTCAGCCCCGATGAGGAAGCCAAGCTTGGCTTTGGTGCGGATGATCTCATCAAGGTGAAGCGCTCGGAAGTGAAGCGCAAGACGGGTGAAGAAGGAATTATATCAACATCAAATGTTGAGGAGCGGGCGTGGGACATTGTGGTCAAGAACCTGCATGATGCGGCTATTCCTGTCACTGTGCTGGATCAACTGCCATTCTCAGCCAATGAAAATGTGATCATCACGCCCATGGCGCAAATGACGCTACCGACAGAAAAGGATCTGAACAAGCGGCGCGGTGTAATGGCGTGGCGCTTTGACTTGGCAGCGAAAGCCGAGATGACTGTGAAATTCGGCTACAAGGTCAGTTGGCCGCAAAACATGCAAGTGGGGATGAATGCAGAGTAGTATTTGCCCAAGCCCGCGTTTCGTGTATGACCTGTCAACGGCTCTGGAGACAAACTCTCCGGGGCCGTTGTCATGTCTAACAGGAGTTACGAATGGCCAATGTGGCAGTGGTCGGCGCCCAATGGGGTGACGAGGGCAAGGGCAAGCTGGTTGATTGGCTGTCCGAGCGGGCGGATGTCGTGGTGCGCTTCCAAGGAGGCCACAATGCCGGCCATACGCTGGTTATTGATGGTGTCACCTACAAGCTGTCGTTGCTGCCATCTGGCATTGTGCGGCCCGGCAAGCTTTCCATTATTGGCAACGGCGTGGTGATTGATCCGTGGGCGCTGATCGCTGAAATCGACAAGCTGGCGTCGCAAGGTGTGACTGTTTCCCGGGCCAATTTGCGCATTGCTGCCAACGCCACCCTGATCCTGCCGCTGCACGGCGAGCTTGACCGCATTCGGGAAGAGGCGGCAGGTGCCAGCAAGATTGGCACCACGGGCCGCGGCATTGGGCCTGCCTATGAAGACAAGGTAGGCCGGCGTGCCATTCGCGTGAATGATCTTGCTGATCTTTCGACGCTTGGTCCCAAGATTGAACGTCTGTTGGTGCATCACAACGCATTGCGGCGCGGGCTGGGACAGGCAGAAATTCTGGCCGCTCACCTGTTTGAGCAACTCAGCGAAGTGGCACCCAAGATATTGATCTATTCTGATGCAGTGTGGTCATTGCTTGATGAAGTAAAACGCGAGGGCAAGCGCATTTTGTTTGAAGGCGCACAGGGTGTGCTTCTCGATATTGACCATGGCACCTATCCCTATGTGACATCTTCCAATACGGTTGCCGGGCAGGCGGCTTGCGGTTCCGGCCTTGGTCCTTCCAGCATAGGTTATGTATTGGGTATCGCCAAGGCTTACACCACGCGGGTTGGGTCTGGTCCTTTCCCCACGGAACAGGATAATGAAATTGGCGAGCACATCGGCAGGACGGGCCGGGAATTTGGCACGGTAACGGGGCGCAAGCGGCGTTGCGGGTGGTTTGACGCGGTGCTGGTTCGCCAAGCCATCAAAACCTCCGGCATTCACGGCATTGCACTCACCAAGCTTGACGTGCTCGACGGCATTGAGGAAATCAAAGTCGGTGTGGCTTACTCGCTGGACGGCAAACGCGTTGAACACTTTCCAGCGGCTGAAGAAGCGCAGAAACGGGTGGAGCCAATTTATGAAAGTTTCGAGGGTTGGGGTGACACAACAGCAGGGGCCCGCTCATGGGCACAACTTCCGGCACAGGCCATCAAGTATGTGAAGTATCTTGAAGAGCTGATTGAGTGTCCGGTGGCGCTGCTTTCAACCTCGCCTGAGCGTGACGACACCATTCTCATGCGCGACCCGTTTCAGGACTAGCGGCGACCAAGATGATGATCGAGGGGGACGTTTTCGGATTTCGCTATCCGGATTTTGCCTGCATCCCCATGGTTCGGGGTGATCAACACATTGAAGGTATCGGGTAAAATCGCTGATGGCACGCGCAGTAGAAGGCTTTTGCCATTTATAAGCCATTGGTTCCCAATCGCGCGGGAAATTTTGCTGTCGGTCATCCAGTTTGAACTCAATTGTTCGAGGGTGAGGTTTGCGACTTTTACTTTGGTTTCGATTTCAATTGTTATGAGTTGGAATGAGTCCGGAAAGTCTTGCACATCAATGTGGACCAAGAACTCGCTTAATGCGCCGGCGGGGTGTTCGGCGGTGTATATGATTGGATGGCCCTTGCTATGCCAGCGGGCAGAAAAACGCATACCCCCAATGCCCGAAAGGTCCGCATGGTTTGAAATACGCCACAGCTTCACAAGAACTTCTTAAGTAAACATGCCGTTATCAATTTGACCAAGCAACTCACCAACAGCAAGTGCTCCTGCCTCACTCTTGAGAAGTTCCAGCGGCGTTTGGCCTGAGAGGGCTGAGTTTGGTTTGCGGAGCCAACGGGTAGATTTGTCAGGGTTGCCAAACACCCGGTCGGCTTCAGCGCTAATGCGGGCCAAACGTAGTGCCTTGTCTGTCTCTTCAGCAGTTAAGGGTTCGTGCATTTCCTTGCGGCGTGCCAGCGTACGCTTTGGAATGACGAGGTCACTGAGCTCAGCAGAGCTAAAACGTTCCATCCATTGTTCCAATGCCTCAAGGCTGAGTGTTGCAGGCTTTCCCGCCACTACTTTAGACTGCGCATTTTCCCAAATGGCTGACAGCTGCATAACTTTGGCGGATTTGCGTTGTACAGAATTCGACATGATGCCACTTTGTTCAATTTTTATACAATATGGCACAACCAACCGTCAAAATCAAGCGGCATGATCCCAGTTGAAATTCTGGCCTTAACCAAGCTGCTTTATGTCTTGTGCTGCAGAAGTGTCTCCGTCCGCTTCTTTTTTATGGCTCAGCATTTCTGAGAAGTTCTTCAGGATGATGGCGGCCAGGTTTGATTTGGCAGTGGGTTTTCCGCAGAGGTAGCCTTGCAGGAAGTCACACTTCAAATTGCGCAGGGTTACCATTTGCTCCATTGTTTCGATGCCTTCCGCGGTGACCTTGAGGCCGAGGTTGCGGCTGAGATCGATAATGGACTTGAGGATGCCGGGGGCTTTTGGGGTTGTGTCGAGGGCGTGAATGAAGGAACGATCAATTTTCAACTTTGAAAATGGAAATTGCCAGAGATAGCTGAGACTGGAATATCCGGTGCCAAAATCGTCAAGGGCAATCGTGCAACCCATCTCGCGTAAGGCATTCAACTGGGAAAGCACCAATTCCTGATCAACGATAAGCGTACTTTCAGTTATTTCGATCTCAAGGCGATAGGCTGGAAACTGTGCATTGCGGAGGGCGAGATTGACTTCCCTCAGGAGCGTTCCGGTATAAAACTGCGCGGCGGAGAAGTTAACCGACACAACAAGATTTGTGGGCCAGGTGGAAGCGGTGCGACAGGCCTCTTCAATGCACCAGGCACCCAGTTTTGAAATGAGTCCAATCTCTTCAACAATGGGGATGAATTCGGTGGGGGGAATGGGGCCGAACTCCGGATGCTTCAAGCGCATCAAGGCTTCAAAGCCGGCAAGATTGCCGGTTTGAAAATCAAAGAAGGGTTGATAGACAAGTTCAAACTGCGCGAGCTCGACGGCTTGCGTGACGATGCGAACAAGATCGTTATGCCGTTTTGCTATTGGCGCATCGGCAGGGTTGTAGAATGAGTAGCCAGGACTTCCCACCTCCGAGGATGCGCGTAAAGCCAGACTTGCGTGATGCAGGAGGGTTGCGGCATCACGGTCAGTATCTGATGTGAGTGCCACACCGGCAATGGCTTCCACCGACAGATTCTGTTGGCCCCAAGGCATGGGCCTGGCGCACAGGGCAACCAGTTCCTTAGCTGTCTGCAAAGCCACTATGGGATCGTCAATGGGCTTCAGAAAAATGCCAAAACTTTTGTGATCAATCCGGCTGATGATCGGATTCACCATGTCGGCGCGTTCCAGCCTTTCCGCCAACTGGCGAATAACCGAACCAATGGCTTTGCGGCCATAGACCTCACCAATGCGCGACAGGCCTTTTATCCTGATCTCGATAAATGCAGCGCGGGTGTGCTGTTCTTCGGCTTTGGCGATCTCGACATTCATCAAACTGAACATGGCGTCATGGTTCAGCAGGCCCGTGTCCTGGTCATGGCTACCCAGGCGCGCGAGGCGGTCTTTCAGGGCTTCAATTTCCTCGGAACGGGAAGAAGGTTCCTCGGGAGCTGTGGGGTTCATTGTGTTATGTGGCCAAATAGGGGTTAAGTCGCCATATTGGGAGCGAATTTGGTAACAATGTGTAAAATTTTAACGAATGTCAGGTTTTGAATGAAGTATTTTTTTGGTGCGTCCACGTTCTACAGGGCGCTGGCAATCCGATTGGTGGTTTTTGCAACTTTAACGACATGGGGCGCACCGTTTGCTGCGGCAAAAACCTATGTCGAAATAGCCCGTGATATGCTGAAAAACCTGCCCGGGGATGCCCGAATTCGGGATGACCTCGAAACCGAGCTCTTGGTCCAGGCCAACGCCTATCGCGCTGGCCGCGGTGTGGGGGCATTGAAACCGAGCAAGCTCCTGCAGGAGGCTGCGCGAGCCCAGGCTGCCGACATGATGCTGAATAATTTCGTTGGGCACAGATCGAGCTCTGGTTATGAGTTTGATTCCCGGGTGCGCTATTTTTTGGGAAACCCCGCGCAGATTCCCCAAATGGCGGAAAACGCAGCGCGCGATACCCAAGAGGGTGATGCTGACACTGGCAAGGCGGACAGGCTATTCCAGCAATGGGTGCACAGTGCACCGCATCGCAAGTCTCTTATCAATAGCGGCTACATGTTTGTTTCAACCGGCGTGGTGCAGCGGGGAAACAGGATCTGGGCCATCCAGATATTTTTTGCGCCGCTGCCAAGCGATAGCAAGACGATTGGCAGCGACGGATTGTATTAGGTGTAAGCAAGGGCTGCCGGTTTGGGGCCCAAGGCCTTCTGAGCCGCATTCTTTACGGCCTTTTGCACCTTCTCAAACGCGCGCACCTCGATTTGACGAATGCGCTCACGCGACACGTCAAATTCCTTCGACAGGTCTTCCAGCGTCATGGGATCATCCTGAAGCTTGCGGGCTTCAAACACGCGGCGTTCGCGATCGGTGAGCTTACCCAATGCCTGCTTCAGCATTGCGTTGCGCATGGTGGATTCTTCGTTGCCAACCAAGATGTCTTCCTGATTGGCTGTATCGTCAACGAGCCAATCCTGCCATTCGCCTTCTGCATCGGCACTGACATGGGCATTAAGCGAAGCGTCGCCGCCAAGCCTGCGGTTCATATTGACGACTTCCTGCTCGTCAACGCCAAGCCTTGTGGCAATTTGCTTGACGTGCTCCGGCTTCAAATCGCCTTCTTCAAGCGCCTGGATCTGGCCCTTCATTTTGCGCAGGTTGAAGAACAGCTTCTTCTGGCTGGCGGTGGTACCCATTTTCACCAGCGACCATGAGCGCAGCACATATTCCTGAATGGACGCCTTGATCCACCACATGGCGTAGGTTGCCAGCCGGAAGCCCTTATCGGGCTCAAAGCGTTTTACAGCCTGCATGAGGCCAACGTTGCCTTCGGATACAACTTCACCAATGGGCAGGCCATAACCGCGGTAGCCCATGGCAATTTTGGCGACAAGGCGCAAATGGCTGGTGATCATTCGTTCGGCTGCCTTGGTATCGCCGTGTTCCTTATAGCGTTTGGCCAGCATGAATTCTTCTTCGGGGGCGAGCATCGGAAACAAGCGAATTTCCTGCAAGTAGCGATTTAGACCGCCTTCGCCTGAGGCAATTGCTGGCAATGATGTGGCACGAGCCATTATGTTATTTCCCTTCCTGTTGCCTGAGCTTTCCGCCCGGGCGTCACCAAATATAGTAATGATTGCGTCGAAAAAAAGATACTGTATCAGTTACAGTTTCACATTATTTTGATGAACGCTTGAGCGCTTTCAAAAGTTCCGACATGTCGGGGGGAATTGGGCTTTCAAAGCTTAATGGCTTGCCACTACGGGGGTGCTCGAAGCCGAGTACTGCTGCATGAAGAGCCTGTCTATTCAATAGTTTAACTGCTTCTCTGGCAGCTTCATCGAGGTTGTTCAGCGAGGCTTTGAAGCTTTGGCCATAAACACGGTCTCCTAAAAGCGGATGGCCGATATGCGTCATATGTACACGTATTTGGTGTGTTCTTCCCGTCTCCAACACGCAGCGGACGAGGGAAGCCAGGGGTGGTTTGCCAAAACTCTGCAAGACTTCGTAGTGGGTTACAGCTTGGCGCGACATGGCGGATTTTGAGATGGCCATTTTCTGGCGGTTGGTGTTGCTGCGGGCGATATTGGCGGAAACGATGCCTTTATTGCGTTCAGGTGCACCCCAAACGATGGCCTGATAGGCCCGCTCCAGCCGACCATCGCGGCCATGGGCGGCAAACTGCTCGGAGAGGCCCTGATGGGCGGCATCGTTCTTGGCCACCACCAGCAGGCCGCTGGTATCCTTGTCAAGCCTATGCACGATGCCGGGCCGCTTCACGCCGCCAATGCCCGAGAGACTATCGCCACAATGGGCAATCAGCGCGTTGACGAGGGTTCCGGTTTCATTGCCGGCACCCGGGTGCACGACAAGGCCTGCGGGTTTATCAATGACAATCAGGTCTTTATCTTCGTAAACGACATTGAGCGGGATGATTTCGGCTTGTGGCTCGGCAATGGATGCTGGCGGAATGACACAGGTGACCAACTGGCCCGCTTTCAACTTGTGGCGGGTTTCAGTTGCAGGAATGCCCTCGACAGAGACCTGTCCATCGGCAATAAGCCTTTGAAAGCGGGCGCGGCTCACGGCGGGAAAAGACTGGGCCAGGAAGCGGTCAAGCCGGTCGCTGGATTCGACTGTTGCTGATAGTGTTTGGGAGAGACTGGACGACATGGACACTCAAAACTCTGACGTAAACGAGGCCCCGCCGATTAACCGGTTTCTGGTTTGGGCCGTGTATTTTATGGGGGCAATTCTTGTGTTGCTGTTCATAGGCCTAATCGCGGGCATTATCTACAAAATCAAGCACCGGGTTATCGTGCCTGAGGGGACCGGACAAATGGAGCTGGGTCTTGGCCCCGATGCACAGGCCCGTGACGCCACAGTGACTGGTGACAAGCTCACGATCAATACGGGTAGCGAAGTGTTTGTGATCGACATGAGTTTGCGACAAGTATTATTAAGGGTGAAAGTGGGTGGTCCGTGACGCTTGCACTCGGCTGTTTGGCCCGATATAGAAACCTTCTTGGTCTCAAGTTCCCTTCGTCTATCGGTTAGGACGACAGCCTCTCACGTTGTAAAGGCGGGTTCGATTCCCGCAGGGAGCACCACCCATAAATTAAGATATCGCACAGGATTTTCGCTGCGATAGGTGCTTTTTGTGAGCTAAAGTATCCCTTGCTATAGCTCATTTGTTTGTCATAATGTGAGTTATAGAAAGGAATTCTATAGCTCATGCGGTGGAATTGGGAACAGAAAGACTGGCCAGAATTCTTATATGATACCAAAGCCTTGGAGGCTTTGGAGCGACAGTTTTTGCGGCAATCTGGGGAGTTTATGGGCGTATTCCGCCATGTCGGGGCCGATGACCAGAATGCCTTACGCATTGAGCTGATCAGCGAGGAAGCATTCAAGACCTCTGAGATCGAAGGGGAAATCCTCAACCGCGATAGTGTCCAGTCTTCCCTGCGTCACCAGTTTGGCCTCGGGCCGGAGGACTCTAATATCCCGGCTGCAGAGCGCGGCATCGCGAGCATGATGATTGATCTTTACGAGCAGTTTGCACACCCGCTTAACGAGGCGACTTTGTTTGCCTGGCACAAACATCTCCTAGGCACTAACAAACCTATCAAAACCATAGGTGGCTACCGAACGCATGATGAACCGATGCAAGTTGTCTCCGGACCAATCCATAAGCCAACGGTTCATTTCGAAGCACCACCGTCAAAAGTTGTGTCCGCAGAAATGCTGCGCTTTATAGCTTGGTTCAATGACACAGCACCTCTGGGTAAAGTACCGCAGCCCGCACTCACCCGTGCCGGGCTGGTGCATCTGTACTTCGTGTGCATCCATCCCTTCGAAGACGGCAATGGCCGGATCGGGCGGGCGCTGGCTGAGAAATCTCTCGCACAAAATCTTGGTCATCCCAGCTTGATCGCACTCGCCTATACAATCGAACGCAAACGCAAAGATTATTATGCAGCACTTGAGCGCAACAACAAAAATTTGGAAGTGACAGATTGGCTAAAATATTTTGCTGAGACTGTCATCGAAGCCCAGTCCTCGACGATCAGGCGTGTTGATTTTTACGTTGCCAAAGCAAAGTTCTACGAGCGCCTGCGCGGCCAACTCGGCGAGCGGCAAGCCAAGGTGCTCGCCCGCATGTTCAAGGAGGGCATTGATGCGTTCAAAGGTGGTCTTTCAGCTGAAAACTATATTTCCATAACTGGAACATCCAGAGCGACCGCGACCCGCGACCTTCAAGACCTCGTGGAGAAAAGCGCGCTCACCAGGACCGGTGATCTCCGGCATACAAGATATTTCTTGAAGTTCGAAACCTCGACTGAAAGTTGAATGACTGTCGCTTGCGGGAATGATGGTGAACATTGTGTTGCTCCCAATTGAACTGGGTGTGGCAAATTTTTGTCGCGTTTTTGGTGGGACAATTGGGGCGTAAGCTCTTGAAATCATACGAGACCAAAAAGTGTTCCACTTCGCCGTAAGACATTGTGTTGAATCAATTCATCTACTCCCGCAAGGAGCACCAAAATTCTCTGATAAACTCGAATAATGCGACAGTGCCTCGCGGGGAGAAGGGAATTATTAGCGAGCGGGTTGGCAAGATTTCACTTGAAAATCACCTGCTTTTACGACTACTTCTATAGACATGATTTCTCAACGTGCCCGTTATGCTTTTAAGGCCATGGTGGCTCTTGCCAGGGCAAAACCTGGCGTTGGCTTGCAGATTCGCGAACTGAGCGCGCAAGAACGGCTGCCGCGCAAATTTCTGGAACAGATTCTACTGTTGCTGAAGGCCGCCGGTTACATCTCCAGCCGCCGCGGCCGCGATGGGGGCTATGAACTGCTGAAGCCTGCCGACCTCATTTACATTGGCCCCATGCTGCGGGCTGTGGATGGGCCAATTGCGCCATTATCCTGCCTTTCGCGCACGGCCTATCGCCGCTGCGTGGACTGCCGCCAAGAATCCAGTTGCGAACTTCGCATGGCTTTTGCCAAGGCCTATGGGGAGTATCTGACATCGCTGGAAAACACCTCGCTGCTGCAAATCATGCAGCAGTCAGACGCCATGAAGCTGCTTGCCGGTGATCCGCTTGACACTGGGGTTCCAGCTTAAGTTCTTGATTTCCTGAATAAAGTACGAATTGTTCTTTTTAACAAACATTTCACTTGATTCACTACTAAATCCGTATAGTATTAGGCTATTGCGTTTAACCCATAGGAGATAGTCATGACGCTCAAGATCATCCGCCGTTCCTTTGCCCTGGGAATAGCCGCCGCAGCGCTTTCGGCAAGCTTTGTGCCCGCGTTGGCGGATGTCACCCTGCTCAACGTGTCGTACGATCCGACGCGCGAACTCTACAAAGCCATCAACGAGGCTTTTGCGGCTGACTGGAAAACCAAGACCGGCGAAACGGTTACCATCAACCAATCCCATGGCGGCTCTGGCAAGCAAGCCCGCGCCGTGATTGACGGACTAAAGGCAGATGTGGTGACCCTGGCACTGGCAGGCGACATTGATGCGATTGCCAAGAAGGCAAAGCTGCTGCCGGAAGACTGGGCCAAGCGCCTGCCACACAACAGCACGCCTTACAGTTCCACCATCGTATTCCTGGTTCACAAGGGTAATCCCAAAGGCATCAAGGATTGGGGAGATCTTGCCGGGCAGGGGATACAGGTCATAACACCAAACCCCAAGACTTCAGGAGGGGCGCGGTGGAATTTCCTCGGTGCGTGGGCGTGGGCTGCCAAAGCCTATGGTGGTGACGAGGCCAAGACCAAGGAATACATCGCCAATCTTTACAAGAACGTGCCGGTACTCGACACCGGTGCCCGTGGTTCAACCACCACGTTTGCCGAGCGTGGCATTGGCGATGTGCTGATTTCCTGGGAAAGTGACGCCTTCCTGGCGCTCGATGAATTCGGTGCCGACAAGTTTGAAATTGTCGTGCCCTCACTTTCAATCAGCGCTGAAACACCCGTGGCACTGGTGGATGAAAACGTGAAAGCCGACGGAAACGAGAAGGTCGCGAAAGCCTATCTTGATTTCCTCTACACGCCTGCCGCCCAAAAGATTGCCGCGCACCAGCACTACCGCCCTACGGATGAAGCTGCCGCTGACCCTGCTGATCTTGCCAAGTTCCCCAAGCTTGAACTGGTGAACATCAACGATGCATTCGGCGGCTGGAGCAAAGCGCAGGAAACCTATTTCGCTGATGGCGGCGTGTTCGACCAACTCTACAAGCCAAGCAACTAAGCAGAAATGGCGCCTTTCCTCCAGCGCCTGCGCAAGCCAAGTGTCATTCCCGGTTTCGGGTTGGCGCTTGGTTTTGCCGTGACAGCCCTCAGTCTCATTGTGCTGATCCCGCTGTCGGCACTTGTGTTGCGGGCAGGCAGCATCGGACCGTCGGGATTTTGGGCAATCGCCTCTGATCCGCGAACATTGGCGGCCCTTCGCCTGTCATTTGGCGCGGCCCTTCTTGCTGCCGTTGTCAATACGCTATTCGGACTGCTGCTGACATGGGTACTGGTGCGCTACCGTTTTCCGGGCCGAAGGTTCATTGACGCTGCGGTTGACTTGCCGTTTGCGCTTCCAACGGCAGTCGCCGGCATTGCGATGGCGGCCGTCTATGCACCCCATGGCTGGATTGGCAGCATTGCCGCAAAGCTTGGTTTCAAAATTGCCTTTACGCCTTTGGGTGTTGTCATCGCGCTGGTTTTCATCGGACTGCCATTTGTGGTCCGCACCGTGCAGCCCGTGCTCGAAGACGTTGAACGCGACATTGAAGAAGCTTCCGCGCTGCTGGGTGCCAGCCGGTTGCGCACCGTGCTGCAGGTGGTGCTGCCGCAAGTTTATCCAGCATTGCTGACGGGCTTTGCCCTGGCATTTGCGCGCGGTGTTGGCGAGTATGGGTCGGTCATTTTCATCGCCGGCAACATTCCCATGGTTTCAGAGATTGCACCGTTGCTGATTGTCATCAAGCTCGAGGAATTCGATTATGCCGGGGCTACGGTCATTGCCACTTTGATGCTGGCCATTTCATTCGCGCTGCTGTTTGTCATCAATCAATTGCAAGCCATGAGCCGCAGGAAGTTTGGAAATGTCTAACGCCCCATCAAGAGCAGCACTCAAAAAACAGGATGTGACCAGTGAAGGGCAGGGGGCGAAGCTTGTGCTCATTGGTCTGGCGATAGTGTTTGTCGCGGGCTTCCTGTTCCTGCCGCTGGTTGTGGTTTTTGTTGAAGGCTTTCGAAAGGGTCCGTTGGTATTCCTGCAGGCCGTTGCGGATCATGACGCCCTTGAGGCCATCAAACTTACGCTCCTGGTCGCGGCGATTGCCGTGCCTTTCAACGCTGTGTTTGGTGTGGCGGCAGCCTGGGGCATTGCCAAGTTCGATTTTCGCGGCAAGAATATCCTGCTGAGCCTGATCGATTTGCCGTTTTCGGTTTCGCCGGTGATTTCAGGCCTGGTGTTTGTACTGCTGTTTGGGGCGCAGGGGTGGTTCGGCCCGTGGCTCAAGGCCAATCACGTTGAAATCATCTTTGCGGTGCCCGGAATTGTGCTGGCAACAGTCTTTGTAACTTTTCCCTTTGTGGCGCGCGAACTCATTCCCTTGATGCAATCGCAAGGGACACATGAGGAAGAAGCAGCACTCATGCTTGGCGCGTCCGGCTGGCATACGTTCTTCAATGTGACGCTGCCCAACATAAAATGGGCGCTGCTTTATGGTGTTCTGTTGTGCAACGCCCGCGCCATGGGCGAATTCGGAGCGGTTTCGGTGGTTTCGGGCCACATCCGCGGTCTTACCAATACAATGCCGTTGCACATCGAGATTCTTTACAATGACTATAATTTTGCGGCAGCCTTTGCCGTGGCCACACTGCTTGCCGGCCTTGGCCTTGTCACCCTTGTCCTCAAATCTGCGCTTGAGTGGCGTTATGCCTCCTCAATCGCTGCAAGCAAACGCAATTAGCAGTCCAGGAGCAATCCATGTCAGTTACCGTAAGCGTGAAGCATCTTGAAAAGACCTTTGACCGGTTTCCGGCCCTCAGGGGGGTTTCTCTCGATGTCGAAGCAGGAGAGCTTGTGGCATTGCTTGGCCCTTCGGGCTCGGGAAAGACCACGCTTTTGCGCACCATCGCCGGACTTGAGCAGCAAGACGACGGAAAAGTGTTTTTTGGCGACATCGATGCCAATCAATTGTCATTGCGTGAGCGCCGCATTGGCTTTGTATTCCAGCAGTATGCCCTGTTCAAACACATGACAGTTCAGGACAACATTGCCTTCGGCTTGCGGGCGAGGCCGCGCGCGTTGCGTCCTGCCGAGGCCAGTATTCGCACCCGTGTGGCTGATCTCCTCAATCTTGTGCAGCTTGATGGACTTGAGGGACGCTATCCAACCCAGCTCTCCGGTGGGCAGCGCCAGCGCGTAGCCCTGGCGAGGGCCCTTGCCATTGAGCCACGCGTGCTGCTTCTTGATGAACCCTTCGGTGCACTCGATGCCAAGGTTCGCAAAGACTTGCGCCGCTGGTTGCGCGAACTGCATGACCGTACAGGTCACACAACCCTGTTCGTGACGCATGACCAGGAAGAGGCCTTCGAACTTGCCGATCGTGTTGCCATCCTCAACAATGGAAAAATTGAACAGGTAGGATCGCCAAGCCAGATCATCAATCATCCGGCCAATGATTTTGTGGCAGAGTTTGTTGAAGGCATTGACTTCACACGCATCAAAGTTTCCGGGCGATCAACGTCAGGGGTCATACGCCTCAATGACATCAAGCGGCTGCAGCGATGAAGGCCAGATCGCGACAGCCAGGTTGCCGCTAGAACGTGATGAGTTTTGGTTGACTCAATTGCCCATACCCCTCACCCTGAGGCGCCCTGCGAAGCAGGGCCTCGAAGGGCTGCTGGATACGCAAAAGGTACTTCGAGGCATCGCAAGGGCGATGCACCTCAGCATGAGGGAATCGTGAATTGGGTCAATCTAAACCCATCCCGCTCTAGTTCTCAATCGTCTTCTGCAGTGCCTTGATACGTTTGGCTAATGAAATTACATTGGTAATTCCGCGCTTGGGGGTTTCTTCCTCGGCTTTTTCCA
>JANMPF010000055.1:0-1977 GCA_031369725.1 Rhodobiaceae bacterium
GCACCCGCATTGGCTTGACGCTGAAAGAGTTCAACCAGAATTGGGCACGGCGGGTACTCACCCAAGGTGCAGAAGTTCTTCTGATGAGCGATGGTCTGGAACGCGAAAACACTGGGCAGCTCACCCACGAAATGCAGCGCCTGCGCCGCAGCGCCAAACGCATAGTGTGGCTCAATCCGTTGCTGCGCTTTGATGGCTTCGAGGCCAAAGCCACCGGCATTCGCGCTATCATGCCCTATGTCGATGAATTTCGCCCCGTCCACAGCTTGAACTCCCTGACCGACCTGGCGCAAACGCTTGCGAGCCGCACCAGCCCGGCGCATGATCCGGGAAAATGGAGTTAAACATGTCCGGAACCGACCAGACCATACTCGATCAGGCAGCGTCCTGGCTGGCCGAGGGACGCAAGGTGGCACTTGCCACGGTTATTGAAACCTGGGGCTCGGCCCCGCAGTCGGTGGGCAGCCAGCTGGCCATTGATGGCGACGGAAACTTTATCGGCTCCGTTTCCGGCGGCTGCGTTGAAGGTGCGGTGGTAACTGAAGCTCTGGAGGCAATCTGCTCGCAACAGTCCAAAGTGCTGGCCTTCGGCGTGGCTGATGAAACCGCATGGCAGGTGGGCCTTGCCTGTGGCGGCAAAATCCGCGTGCTGGTGGAGCCACTCGAGGCATGAAGCGCGAACTCTTTGATACTTTGCTGGCTGCCAGAAAAGACCGCAAGGCGGTTGCTGTTATCACCCAAATCGCAAGCGGCAAACAACGTTTGGTGAACAAAGAACAATTGTCAAGCGACCCGCTCGCCACAGTGCTGGAGGAGGCCTTTCGTTTTGACCAGTCAGGCATGCACGGTGATGATTTCGTGCACATCTATAATCCACCGCTCCGGCTGGTCATCATTGGTGCCGTGCACATTGCACAAAGTGTAATTCCCATGGCAGGCCAGGTGGGCTATGACATCACGGTCATTGATCCTCGCGGTGCCTTCGCAACGGGCACCCGCTTTCCCGGTATTTCCCTCCACGCAGAGTGGCCCGATGAGGTGTTGCCCAAGCTGGCACTTGACGCCCGGACGGCGCTGTTGGCACTCACCCACGATCCCAAGATTGACGATCCGGCTTTGAACCTCGCCCTCAAATCGGATATTTTCTATATCGGTGCCTTGGGCTCCAAAAAAACCCAAGATAGCCGCCGCGAGCGCTTGAAAACAGCCGGATTCACCGATGATGTCCTCGCCCGCATCCATGGCCCCATTGGCTTGGCCATTGGTGCCAAGGGAGCAGCCGAAATTGCCATTTCGATCATGGCTGAAATGACCCGTGCCTTGCGTTTGGGACATTGACATGATTTTTGGTGAGATTCCCGTTGATCAGGCCATGGGCGCAATTCTTGCCCATTCGGTGACGTATGATGCGGGCGTGTTCAAAAAGGGCAAGGTGCTGTCGGCAGCCGATATGGAGCAGCTCAAGGCTGCAGGTGTAACCCGGGTATTTGCGGCAAAGCTCGGCGAGGACGATGTTCCTGAAGATGAAGCAGCACAAATACTTGCCATGAAAATCTGCGGAGCCAATATGACGGTTCAACAGCCTTTTACCGGCCGTGCCAATTTATATGCAGCACACCACGGTGTTGTGATCATCGACACCGCCCGCGTGAATGCCCTTAACCGCATCCATGAAAGCTTAACCTTGGCAACACTCGCACCCCATGGTGTCGTGGGTGAGCGGCAAATGGTGGCCACCGTAAAAATTATTCCCTTTGCAGTGCCACGCGATGTCTTGAACAAGGCATTGGCAATCATCGGCGATTCACCACTTGTCAAGGTTGCGGCATTGAAATCGCATAGGGTTGGGTTGGTGATTTCACAGACCTTGCGCAGCAAGCCCTCACTCATTCAGAAATCCGAAACCGCCATGCGTGAGCGCGTCGCAGCACTTGGCAGCACGCTGGCAGAAGTCATAATCTGTGATCACAGCATTGA